>JAIROD010000449.1 GCA_031257725.1 Planctomycetaceae bacterium
GACGATGTTTTGTTCGGTCAAGTGTGGTCGCGGGAACAGGAACTCTCGGCTCGTGACCGCAGTTTGGTAACTATTGTGTCGCTTATTGCAGGCGGTAATTTTGAACAGTTAAAATCTCATTTGCAAAAAGGCAAAGACAATGGTTTGTCCAAACAAGAAATTGCTGAAATTATTACGCATCAAGCGTTTTATTCGGGTTGGC
Organism: Planctomycetaceae bacterium; assembly: GCA_031257725.1. Classification (GTDB taxonomy): domain Bacteria; phylum Planctomycetota; class Planctomycetia; order Pirellulales; family Thermoguttaceae; genus WRKP01. The sequence continues at coordinate 203 of JAIROD010000449.1, forward strand.
CCAAAGCGTGGAGTGCGTTCAATATTGTCAAGGAAGTTTACGCCGAAAACGATACAACACGACACACGATTCTTTCACAATCAACGATTTTTCCGCTCGGCGATCCGGTCAATCCGCAATGGTTTACCGGCAAAGCATGGCTAAAAATGATTTCGACCAATAATTCGTTCAACATGCCGGTTGCTAATGTAACCTTTGCCCCTGAATCGCGTAATCATTGGCATTCGCACAAAATCGGACAGATTCTGCTTGTTACCGGCGGCGAAGGCTGGTATCAGGAATGGGACAAACCCGCGCAAAAACTCAAAGAAGGCGACGCGGTTAATATTCCCGCCAACGTAAAACATTGGCACGGCGCAACAAAAAATTCGTGGTTTGTCCATCTGGCAATAACGCCCGGCGAAAGCGAATGGTTCGAACCGGTGAGCGAGGATAAATATAACAATTTAAGTAAATAAAAATTACTGATTATTTCGGAATTTGGGGGGCATCAGTGATTGGAGAATAATACCAATTTTCGTCCCGTTAGGGACGAAAATTTTTAATCGACCTCGTTTGCTACCAATATGTTGTCCCTAGCGGGACAGAAATGCCAATACTCATCGTAATCAAATGATCCCCCAAAATATGAAATAATCAGAAATATTGATATTCGTGATTCAGAATATCAATAACGTCGATTACAAGCCGTTTAGTAACCGCCATGTTTTCATGGATCGGGTTAAATGTTCCTGAGCGTCGCCGCTAATTCCGTAACATTGTAATCCGACCGGTCCTTGGTAATCAATCTTTTTAAGTAAACCTAAAAGCGTTGCAATATTAAACGAACCGGAATCGAGCGGTTGAAGCCAGTTTCCTTTTTTAGACTGTATTTCTTCCGGCGTATCGGTTCCGTTTATTGTTATAGACTTCAGGTAAGGTTTGGCGAGAGTCAATATTTGTTCCAGATTTTCACTTTTATCAACCGCTGCCCAATGACAAAGGTTAAACATAACGCCGACATTCCGATTGGGATACTGTGCGTTAAATTTTTCCGCAATCCGTACCGCATCGCCAACCTTTTCCAGCCACGCACCGACATGAGGATAAAGTACAACCTGCACCTCCGATTGTTTCGCAATTTCATCAATCTGATTGATTATTTCAATAACTTTTTCGTCACGCGAATTATCGGAAGGTTTACCGCCGTAAATTAACAACGCCAACTGCGTACCTTGTCCTTTCAGACTCGGTAATACTTTGGACAAGTTCTGATCATACGGAGGATTGGCGGCAAGATCAACCCGTAAATAAACTTGTGTAACATTAAGCGAATATTTTTTCGCCGACGCAACACGTTCCGGCAGTCCTTTAAGCCAAAGATGAGCAACACCGTCAAAACCAAGTTGAGACAACATTTCATTTTGTTGTTCGATGGTTCGGCGTTTTTCGTCATGCGTATCCATACATAACGCAAAAAACGGCAATGTTTGTTGTAATGTTTTTTGCGGCTTTTTCTGTACGGAATCATTCACCTCTTTGACACGAATGTTGCGAAAACGAACCGGATCACCATGACCAAGAAAACCAAGCGCACCTTTGGTTTTCTGTAATTCAGGATGTTTTTTGCCGTCCATCGACGGTTTGTCTTTCAATTCGGCGACATCGGTTTCAAGAATCGTTTCGTTATTCAAAATAACCTTGTACTGCGTTCCGCGAACAATAATCTCTTCGTAATTCCATTCGCCAACCGGTTTATGAAAATCGTTTTTCTCCGGTACACGCTTTGACGGAACCGAATAATAAATCGAACCGTGAAACTGATACGGTATTAAATCTTTATAACGTTCGTGAAAATGGTCGAGAATCTGAATTTCCGTACTGCCGCGAACCAAAATACCGCTATTTCCGCCCGGAGGAAGTAAAAATTCAAAACGGAAATCAAAATCGCCGTACTCTTTGTTGGTCGCTAATCTCCCGCCATTGCGACATACCATTTCACCATTCTCAACCGGATAACCATTAATACCGTTTTTCCAATAACCATCAATACCGTTTTTCCAAATTTCCGGCGAAAGTGTTTTGCCGTCAAAAAGCAGTTCAAACCCTTCTTTTTTCTCTTGCTCCGTCAAGACATTCAACTCTTTGATTCGAATGTTACGAAAACGAACCGGATCACCATGACCAAGAAAACCTAAAAATCCTTTTTCACGAAGAAGTCCCGGATGATTTTGACCGTCTGGAGTTGGTTTGTTTTTGAACTCTGAAATATCCGTGTCAAGAATTGTTTCACCGTTCAACACCACTTTGATTTTCGAACCGGACGCGGTAATCTCTTCAACATTCCACTCTCCAACCGGTTTGTGATAATCATTTTTTTCCGCGTTACGTTTTACCGGAACCACTCCGTAAATCGAACCATGAAACTGATACGGTTTTAATCCTTTCCACTTTTCAGCACCGTTATCAAGGATTTGAATTTCCATACCATGATAAGCCGGATCTTTCGACGCTGACTCCGCACGAATTCCCACTCCATTGTTTCCGCCCGGCGGCAGTGCAAATTCAAAACGTAACACAAAATCGCCGTATTCTTTTGCCGTCAACAAATTCCCGCCTTTGCGGCAAACAACAACTCCGTCCTCAATCGGATAGCCGTTAATTGCACTTTGCCATATTTCCGGCGAAAGTTGTTTTCCGTCAAAAAGAAGTTGAAATCCTTCTGCTTTTTCTTCGGGCGAAAGCACATTCTGTACTGTTTCCGACGACATAAGAAAAGAACAGATAAACATAAAACAAAACAAAAATGAAATCATCTTTTTCATAGAAAAATTCTCCTTAGTTAAAAAATAGTTAAATAGTTGATAGTTAATATACTATAAACGGTTAGAAAATGCATATTTCTAACTCCGTAGGAGTTCCCCGTGAATAACCGCCGGTTTTAACCGGCGGACGATTGACTCCAAACTTCCACCCCCTTTAGGGGGTGCCCAATGGATCGCGCGTTTTGTGGTCAACCCCTAAAGGGGTTGGAGTTTCGTTGTGCTTTATCCGCCGGTTGAAACCGGCGGTTATTCACGGTAAACGCCTACGGCGTTTTTCCTCAAATTCATTACGTTAATCAAAACATTAATTAAAAAAACTCCAATTTGTACCCGTCTGTAGTATAACTCATGTTACGCAGTGGTTTTTTATTGGTTCAAGATGGAACCGTTTGCGTCAACCGTGTGTTTGTTGCAGTTGTTCCGGCAGGGAATCGGGCTAACGCCTTTAGGCGTTCTCCGTGAATAACCGCCGACTTCAGTCGGCGGCAAACACCGCGATCAACTCAACCCCGTTAGGGGTTGTCTAAAAAATAATCAAATGTTCGCGATTCTTCTTTCGGGCAACCCTATTAATTAAAAGGGGTTGGGACTTTCGTAGTGCTTATCCGCCGGTTGAAACCGGCGATTATTCACAGGGAACGCCTACGGCGTTGAGCCAATTCAATTGTTTGTCCTCTTTCTGATGAGTTGTGGGTATTTTTGATCGCTCATGCGTAACATGAGTTAATAACAAAGCTCTTTCCAATAAATACCGACACCTTTTTTATAAAGTCCAAGGCGCACGGATTGGTCGTGTTAATAATTTTTGTTGTTCGGGTGTTGGGTCTATTAGTTGTAATTTGTTGGGGTCCCATTTGACAGTCGATTTTGTACGAACAGCAATATCGCAAAGATGACTGATGTTATCGCTGCGAATAGCGTCTCGCAATGTTGATACCGGTTCTTGTTTGTTTTTGATCGAGAGAACAAAATCCTCGATACCATTTTTAAGTGAGCGGACAAAATCAATGGATTGATAAAAATTATCGGTGAAATTTGTTCGGCGCAAAATTGTTTTATCTTTATCGAGTGGAGTTGTCAGCAAGTTGGGATCGCTTGCCGTGAGTGGTTTGGTACGCCTAATTTCAATCCAACCTTTTTCGCCGATAAAACGAGTCCGGTCTTCTTTGTTGTAGCGAAAATTAAAATCAGTTTCGCCAAGTTTAATTTTCATATTCCAATTATAAACCGTATCATATAATCCTTCCTCCGGCACAACTCCCGTTCCTTCGACAACAATCGTTCCCGAAATATCCGCATCGCTTCCCCAAACCATAATATCCAACGGATGCGCTCCCCAACCCGCAAGATAACCAATCGAATAATCATAAATCCAATATGTTCCTTGCGGTTTACATCGGTCTTGTGTGTAAGGACGAATAGGCGATGGACCTGTCCACATTTCAAAACCATCTTGACCGAGATCGGGCGGAATCGGTGACTCTTTTGTGTAACCGCCTTTTCCGCCGTTGGGTGCGTCAACTTCAATTGCTTTGATCTCGCCGATAACTCCGCGACGGACAAGTTCACAACCTTGCCAACAATGCGGCATGTTTCGTTGTTGCGTTCCGTATTGAAAGACAAGACCGCTATTTTGAAACAATTTTTGGCAAGCAAGATTTTGCTCTATACTCAATCCCAATGGTTTAGCAATATGCGTATGCTTCTTCGCGCGACCGGCGGCAATTGCCATCGGAACATGCCAATGATCCGGCGTAATAATTAAAACCGCATCAACATCATCACGAGTAAGAACCTCGCGAAAATCAAGAGACGCTTTTCCCTTGCAAGCGTTGGCGTAAGATTCGCGACGACTCTTAAAGCAATCCGTAACCGCTACACTTTGTGCTTCCTTGATCTGTTGTGTTGCCGCAAACGCGCGACCACCTAAACCGCCAACGCCAAAATGCGCAATCGTTACCCGTTCACTCGGCGCAACTTTTTCATCATCACCAAATACCGACGACGGCAAAACCATCGGCGATGCAACGGTTGTCAACGCAACAGCCGCCAAAAAATTACGACGTGAATATCTATTAGTATTCATCTTTCAATCTCCTTAAAGTACAGGTTAAAGGTTAAAGTTTTGGTAATTATTCAGTGGAATTTTTTGTAATATATCAGTGAAATATTTTTTTTAACTATTCAGTCGTTTCCTCCGAATGCCCCCCCCTAGCCCCTCCGAAGGAGGGGAATTATTCCCCTCCTTCGGAGGGGCTAGGGGTGGTAAAAAATAAACTTCAATCTCCGAAAAATTCCACTGATATATTACGTTAATAGACCTTTTCGCTAACTGAAGGTCTATTAACTATTAACTATTAACTATGACTATCAACAATGAACTAAATAGGCTGCCCTTTCAGGGCGGAATATTACAGATTTTACGCCAATAGTATCATTTACGTCAATTTAATTGCGGCAATAAAATAGACGGTTACCTATTTATTACCCTTCAATCGACGGAATAGACAAGGTCATTCATAATCGGCGGATAATTTGTTACCGAAAAATTCGTCAATAAGACGAAAGAAGACGGATGATTCTTTGGCGGAACAAATTTTATTGCGAAAAATTCTTGCGCCGGCGCGATTCATCGTGTAATGGCAAACGGTTTTTCGAATCAGGATTAAGGCGGTATGATCGTTAAATTGTTGTTTCAGTAAATTGAAATGTTTTACAATAATGTCCCGAAGTTCTGTTGCGGTTGGTTCCGGAGTAATCGGTTCACCGCGCAACGCTTGAGCAATTTGCCGGAAAAGCCAAGGCCGGTCAATACCGCCACGACCAATCATAATTCCATCAACCGGATAATGATACAATCGGAATAAAGCGTCGGCAACTGTACGAATATCACCGTTACCAATGAGCGGGATTGATTTCAATTTTGGTTTAATCGCGGCAATTTCTTCCCAGTCGGCTTGACCGTGATACATCTCCGACGCTGTTCGACCATGAACCGTCAATCCGGCCGCTCCGGCATCTTCAATTGATTGCGCAACATCAATAGCGTTGATAGTATCCCGCGTTCTGCCCAACCGGATTTTTGCAGTAACCGGAACCGGGCGGGCGGCTTCGGCTACTTTTCGCACAATATCGCCGATCCGATCCGGAAATTGCAACAAAAAAGATCCGCTGCCGCTTCGTCCGGCGATTTGTTTTGCAGGACAACCAAAATTCAGATCAATAACACTCACCTTAAATTCCAACGCCAGACGTTGCGCTAACTGGGAAAGTGTATCGGGATGATTATCCCAAATTTGTACGGCTAGCGGCCGCGGTTCGTCCTGCACTCCCCATAGGCGTGACGGTAATTCAGAACCCCGCATTTCCAACTCCACAAAGGAACGGGCAGAAACCATTTCCGTAGCAATCAAATCGACTCCGCCAAACATCCGCAAAAATTCCCGATAAGCATAATTAGTATAACCAGCCATCGGCGCCGAATAAACCGCTTTTCCTGTTGATTTCAAAAACATTGGAAAACCTCTAAAATTC
>JAIROD010000524.1 GCA_031257725.1 Planctomycetaceae bacterium
CCACAGAGTCCGCAGAGAACACAGAGATTTTTTTTATGATTTCATTAGTCTCTTTCTAAAATCATAAAATTGCTCCGTCTCTGTGTTCTTTGCAGCCTCTGCGGTAAAAACAAAAAATAACTGTCTGTAACCTCTAACGATTAACGCTTAATCTCTAACTATTAACTACAATGATTTCTTTTAATTTTTTTAACACGAAACACACAAAATAACACGAAAAATAGGAAAGTTTTTTTGGCATCATATTCGTAATCATTTTTTGTGTATTTCGTGAAATTTCGTGCAGTTCGTGTTTAAATCAAAATAGACAAGCCCCAACTCGCCTATCTTTTATTTATTGTCATGAGCGGTTAAAATTAAAAAAATCAATAATGTCAATAGGATTATTCCAGATTATATGAATGATGATGATGAAAAAATTTATATTAACAAGTTTTTATTTTTTAGTATTCAGTAGTGTAGTGGTTTCGGTTGACGCGGAGGTTTCAGAGTCGGACTTGAACCGTGTTATATCACGCGGTTTGAACTGGTTGGCATCGAATCAATCACGGCGCGGCAGTTGGGATGCAAACGGTGCTTATCCGTCGGCAATGACCGGTATGGCGGGAATCGCCTTGCTCGCCGAAGGCTCCACCACCACACAAGGTAAATACGCGTCGAATATTCGTGATGCTGTTGATTTTCTCATCAAACGTTCACGACAAAACGGTTTGATCGGAGACAGCAACGATGACCGATACACTTATGGTCATGGTTTCGGCTTACTCTTCTTGTCACAAATTTTTGGCGAGGAAGAAGATGAAACACGTCGTCAAGAGTTAATTGATGTTATGACAAAAGCCGTTCAATTTTGCGGGCAGGCACAAACGAAAGCAGGCGGTTGGGGATATGTTAGCGCAAAAGACGGGAACGATTTCGATGAAGGTTCTACAACCATTACACAAGTTCAAGCGTTACGCGGTTGCCGGAATGCAGGAATTCCCGTACCAAAAGAAATTATCGAAAAAGCAATCGGTTACATTCACCGTTGTTCAATCCAACAAGGTGTGGGCGGCGTCCAGTACAATATTCATGGCGGCGGCGGCCGTCCTCCAATCAGTGCTGCAGCCATCGCGTGTTTGTTCAACGCCGGAGAGTACGACGATAAATTTGTACCGAATTTATTGAAATACTGCGACAAAACTCTCGGCAATATCGCCAGTAATAACGATTATGGACATTGGCATTATGCCCATTATTATTTTGCTCAAGTGAAATATCGTCAGGGCGGTAAAGATTGGACGGAATACCGAGACAAATTATTTAAACGAGTTGTTGCTGAAGCAGGCAGTGATGGTTCTTGGGCACAAGGGTATATCGGCAAAGTGTACACTACAGCAATCAACCTGACCGTGTTACAACTCGAAAACGGTTCTTTACCGATTTATATGAAATAATGGGAATTTCTAAAAAAACCAGTTGTTATTGCTTAATGTATCTTTTTATAAACCGCCGAACACACCGGAAAATGAGGATAAATTTATGAAACATTACAAAATTGATACGATTCGTATGTTTGTTGAGGATCAGGGGACTGGACAACCGATTTTGTTTATTCACGGTTTTCCGTTTGATCACACGATATGGAGTCGAACCTGTAACGTGTTGAACACTGATTTGCGAGTGATTGCTCCAGATTTGCGCGGACTTGGCAAAAGTGAATTGCCAAACGGTTACAAACCGAACGGTTATGAATCGAACGGTTATGAACCGAGCGATGGACAATCGAACGGTTACGAACCGAACGGTTATGAACCGAGCAATAGACAATCGAACGGTTGCAAACCAGACCGTTGGAATATAACATCGATGGAACAATTGGCTGACGATTTACACCTGTTGCTTCAAACGTTGGAAATTTCCGAAAAGGTGATACTTTGCGGTTTATCGATGGGCGGATATATTGTGATGCAATATGCACGAAAATACGGTAACGAATTAGCGGGTATTGTGCTTTGCAGTACCAAAACGGTTGCCGATTCTCCTGCTGTTGCGGAAAACCGCCGGAAACAAGCTGACGGATTGAAAAACGGAACGTTGGAACTTCGTTCGATTGCCGATGCCATGATTCCAAAACTGTTTGCGGAAAAAACATTCAAAAATAAACCGGAAATTGTACAGGAATTACGAGCGGTGATTGAGTCAAACAATCCGTATGGTGTTGCGGCGGCGGCTCTCGGAATGGCGGAACGGTTTGATACAACAGAATTATTGAACGAATTGGATATTCCGGTGTTTGTTGTTTGTGGATCGGAAGACCAATTTTCGCCGCCTTCTGAAATGAAATCAATTGCGCAAAAAGCCAAACATGGTAAATTCGTTGAAATTCCCAATGCCGGACATCTCCCGCCTTTGGAACAACCCGAACAATTCGCCGCGATATTAAAAGAATGGACGCTTGAAGTAGTGAAGAGTTGATGGTGAAAAAAAAGTGAAGGCGATTAAAAATGGTAACTATTCAGTCGTGGTTGTGGGCATATCGGACAACCCCTTTTAATTAATGAATTAATGAATTAATGAATTAATGAATTAATAGGGGACGCCCCAAAAAATAGGAAAATTTCCGATTTTCCGTAATTTTCGTGTTCACGCGAAAATCGGTGGATCATTAAGGCAACTAAAAGGTGGGACATTGAGGGACAGTAAAGACGTTGGAAATTTTTGTCCTTAATGCCCCAAACGTCCCAATATCCTTCAAATCGACTAACCTTTCAGGATTTTGATGGCTTCATCACGGTAACAATCCATCAAATAAGGGATTTTTGTAATTTTTGTACACTCTTCGGTAAGCGACATTAATTCATTACGTGTAATTTTTGAGACGTTGAATTTTCTTGCGCCTGCCATGAGCTGTTGAAGTCCGACCTTGATTTTGTCGGCATAACTGTAAATTCCAATAGCACCAAGCGGTACATTCTGAATTTCTTTCGCACCGACAATATCTTTGACTTTTTCATAGTTGACAAAGATTTCTTCCGGTATGCTGCCAAACTCGGAAACTGATTTTGGCAAATTGTTTTCTTTGAGCCATTGTTCGATATTTTTGCCAACCATTCCCGGAATCATCAAAGCACGCCCCATACAGACGGCTTTGACATAAGGAGCTCCCAACGCCAACGCTTTGAAAACTCCATCTTCGGAACTGAACCCTCCGGCAAACGCCAAATCAGGAACACGTTCCCCATTGGCGGCTAAGATGGACGCATATTCGTAGGCGGCACTGTGCAGATAAATCGACGGAACACCCCATTCCTCCATCATTCGCCATGGACTCATTCCCGTTCCGCCGGATGCTCCGTCAATCGTCAACAGATCAATCTTCGCTTGGGAACAATATTTAAGAGCCATCGCTAATTCTTTGAGACTGTAGGCACCGGTTTTGAGGGTGATACGTTTATAGCCGAGTGACCGCAAACGCTCCACCTCCTTCATAAACCCTTCTTCGGTAACAAAACCGAGTCGGCTATGACGTTCAAACTCCTTAATGGCTCCAACCTTGAATGAAGCCTGAATAATCGGATCGGACGGATCGGGAGTAACAATGTAACCGCGTTTTTGTAGTTCGATGGCGCGTTCCAGTTGGGCGACTTTGATTTCGCCGCCAATACACTTTGCGCCTTGACCCCATTTCAATTCGATTGTTTCGATTTTGTGCTTCTTGATGATGTATTCGGCAACACCAAGATTGGTATCTTCAACATTCATCTGAATCAGAATTTCACCGAATGTTCCGCGATATTTTCGATAAGCTTCGATCCGGCGATCCATATCAGGAGCATTGACGACTTTTTTGTTAGCATCAAGTTCGAGTTTGGGATCGATTCCACAGACATTTTCACCGCAAACGATTGTTACTCCGGAAAGAGCTGCACCAATCGCGAAGTGTTCCCAATTTTTTCGGGCAATTTCGGTTGAACCTAAGGCTCCGGTAAAAATGGGAACGGACATAGTAACTTTTTGATCCCAACCGTATGAAGTTTCAGTATTTACGATTGGAAATCGTGCGGTATCGGGTGAGGCGGTCATTCCTTCCGGTAAACCTTCCGCGCCTTGGGCATAACCCTGAATATTCAGGTGGGAATAATCGACAGGATAATTCTTGTCTCCGCCGGCGGTCACATCGCCAAAAGGACCCGGATAAATCAGTTCGCGTCCTCTGAAAGTGGCTTTGAAAATTTCACAGTTGCCGCGACATCCATCAATACATCGTGAACATAATCCGCTGCACGGAACAATGTTTCTGGAACGGTTGACGGTTCGGGTTGCATCATTACTGTTGGGTGTTTGCAAATTCATTGTTTGTTCCTTGTGGGGTTGGGTTGAAATAGGGTTAAGTTAAATAGGGTTAACTGCTACACTCCGAAGGTAACTATTCAGCGATATTTTTGTGATAATGAATATTCTCATTCCGTTAGAGACAAGCGTTTTTCAATCGACATCGTTTTCCACCAACGTTTTGTCTTTAACAAGACAGAAAAATGAACATTCTCCACAATACCGAGTAATACCTCCGAAACTACTGACACACAAAATTAGCCTCACACTAATACAGAAAAAATCAGAAAATACAAAACACGGATAAAAAACACTGAAATTGCCGGATTGACACAATCAACCGCAACTATTGCCGTGAATTTATCGGATATTCCTGATATTCAGGCTACATTTGTGTAGTAAGGTACGTGATTGTAACCATTCCGGCTTTTTTTGAATAGGGAGTAGAGGGGAATTTTCCAACTATTTTCAAAGTTGGGTGATATTTCAGTGGAATTTTTGCTATTCGCTAAAAGTTTGTCCCCATCAGATAGCGGTCTATATTTATGGGAATCTCTAATAATTCAGAATTTACCGAAAGATTAACGGCGTGGACTTGCCCCGCGTTGTTCGACTTATACCCTAAAACACAGGGTGAACCCCGTCGTTAACTATTAACTATTAATTTATTAATTAATTAATTAATGGGTTGAAAATAAAAAATTGAATAATTAGAGATGCCCAATTATTATTTCCCTATTGACCAACAGATTGGAATTATTACAATTTTGAGTAATTTAATTTCAAAAGAGAATCTCTAAAAATTAATTTTATTCGACTTCGGTTGACTGATATCGAAAAAAATTAGTCGAAAAAAATTAGTTTTTGGCATTTTGGGGTATTTTTTGACAAATTGTATTTTTAAAGGTTCCCAAATGGATTTTAAAATATTATGGATACGACAGAATTATGGATATGACG
>JAIROD010000541.1 GCA_031257725.1 Planctomycetaceae bacterium
TTCCAATGATTCCGCTGATTCGCCCCCAACGTCCGGTTCTCCCGTGGTGGAAACGGTTCGGAATTTTCTGTTATCGGTTTTGGGATGATCTGCGTTCTCAATGTTCCAATAATCCATTAGATCAATGCCGTTGGATACGGTTTGCATCGGCGTTGAAAAATGTTTCGGATAACCCCAAAGATCAACTCGCACGAGCCGGTGAAGAAGAAGCCGTGTTGTTGCTTCGTGAAAAAGGTTATGTCATTTTGCAACAAAATATCCGTATGCCGGAAGGTGAACTGGATATTGTCGCCCGCAACGGTTCCACGCTTGTTTTTCTGGAAGTCAAAACACGCCGGAAACAACAATTCAGTGAACCGTCGGAAACGGTTAAAGCGGCAAAACGCCAACGCCAAATCAATATCGCACGACAATTCCTCTCTATTTGCCGTATTACGGATATTCCTATCCGGTTTGATATTATTTCGGTTGTGTGGCCCATTGACGCACCGCCGAACATTCAGCATCTCGAAAATGCTTTTTCTGCGAATAGTGAAATACGCTCCCGTTGAAAAATTTCGTTAGTCTGGTAAAATTCAACGAAAATTTAATTGAGCATCTCTCATCATTCAATTTTTTATTTTCAACCTATTAATTAATAATTAATAGTTAACGACGGGGTTTACCCCGTGTTTGGGGATTAGGTCTAACAACGCGGGGCAAGCCCACGCCGTTAACTTTCGGTAAAGTCTGAATTATTAGAGATTCCCTATTACTTAATAGTTCCTAGCGGGACGATGCTATTAAATTAAATGATTAAAATAAAAAAATTTTTGAGCATAAAATAGTACAAACTTCAAAAATCAACCCATACTGACAAAATGGACACTGAAAGATGACGAAAGGGGCGATTTATTGACCGCGAATAGTATATTACAATCACTTGAATCATTTTCGCAAAAATGAGAGACCTTCACATCATTCTTTTATTTTTCCTAATTCCGTTGTTTCTTTTGACGGGTTGCCGCAAAATCGATACGGTAATTACCGACCGGATGCTTCAATCCGGCAGCGAATTTTGGGAACAATTAACAATCGAAGGAAAACCGGTTGGATTTCAACGAACAGCGTTGAGTTTTGAAGACATCAATGGGCAACCGGTTAAACGGTTGGAACGTCAAAGCCGACTTAGTGTTCTTCGGTATGGGAATAGTTTTGATGTCGCTTTGAACGTCAATTCGGTTTCCCGAATCGAAGGAAGTTTTTTATCGGCAAGCGTTCAACTTAACGGCGGCGGTGAACCCATTGAAACAACTTATCAAACGGAAAACGATCAACTGACCATTGCCAACTCGTCCACTCAAACAACTCTGTCTTGGAAACAGAATATCCCCGGTCCGGAAACACTACTCTGTGAATTGCTCAATACCCCCATGAAATCCGGTGAAATACGGCAAATAACCTTTTTTGAACCCGCAATGCATAGTCTCGTCGAAGCAACATTGACTGCTCGCCAACCGGAACAAGTTAATATCAATGGAGTTATGAAAAATCTTTTGCGGATTGAAGTTCAAAACCGGTTGGAATTGCTGCAAGCCGGTATTCAAACCGTTGCGGAAACTCTTTGGACGGATTCCGGCGGTCATATTATTCGGCGTGAATTGCCGTTGGAAGGACAAACTCTTCTTGCAGTTCGTGTTCCGCGTGAAAAGGCGTTGGAGTTTCAGGTTGAAAAACCATCCGTCGAATTAGGGAATCTCGGCGTTATTCCCCTCAACAGTTCCATATCGCAACCTCATCGCGCAACCAAAATTGAATTCATTGTCAAAACACAAAAAGAATTAACAACCAACCAATTTCCGCAAACGCCTTTTCAATCCGTAGAACAAATTGATAAAAAAAGTGCAAAAATTACCGTTCTTTCGGCGGTCAATCATAATCATAATCATAATATGAATATAAATAACCCCGCATTGGAACAATTCAAACAGGATAAGGTTGAAGCAAAATCAGAAGATTTGATGTCAAACCAATTGATCAATCTCAATGATCCACAACTGATAAAATTAGCCGATCGGGTTGATTCGGAATCGCTCACTCCTTACCAGACGGCATTGGCTTTGGAACAACTCGTTCATAATACAATACGGAAAACATCGTTTTCTATTGCGTTGGCTTCCTCTTCCGACGTTTTGAAATCCCAAAGCGGCGACTGTACAGAATTTGCGGTGTTGTTTGCCGCGCTTTGTCGTGTCAAAAAAATACCGGCGAGAATTACGCTCGGCTTAGTTTATACGCCGTTCAGTCCATTAAACAATGAATCGGAACAAGCCGGTATGGTGTTTCATTTATGGAATGAAGTTCTCATTGACGGTGTTTGGCAACCGTTTGACGCGGTGCTTGCTCTTGGCGGAGCCGATGCCGCCAGAATTAAAATTACAGATGAAAGTTTGGCGGAAAATTCTTTGGCTTCACTATGTCATTCTCTTCTCGGCGTTATCGGTCAAATACAGATTCGCCTCGAAAAATCAGAATTGCCGCCGTAAACAGTTTTCATTAATAGACCAAAATTCAACCAAAATCGAGTAAAATCGAGTAAATAATTATCCGAAACATTAAAATCATCTACCGATTCAAAATACAATACAATGCAATACGTTCTTAGTGTTATGTCGAGTGATCATCCCGGAATTATTGCCGGAGTGAGTTCTGCTGTTCACCGGTTGGAGGGAAACATCAATTCCTGTAGCCAAACGGTGCTGGGCGGTTATTTTACATTTATCACCATCATCGATTTACCGAAACAATATTCGTCGGAAGAATTGGCGAAAGAGATTCAGTTTTCGGAAGGTCTTGGTACGGATTATCGGGTGATTGTCCAGCCTTATGAACATGGTGAACCTAAAATGAACATTTCCGGTTCGGAAAAATTAACGGCGGAAAAATCGGCAGTGGAAACGTTTGTCATTACCGCATTCGGAAAAGATCAACCGGGAATCGTTAAAGAATTTAGCCGTTATCTCGCCGATCACGATATTAATATTACAGATTTATATGGAGACCGGAATGGTGATGAATTTGTTCTGATTGGTCAGTTGACCATTCCGGTCAACGTCAATATTGGCAATATTCTGGATGATTTGGAAGAAATCGGCAAAGAATTCGGTTTCACCGTCAAACTTCAGCATAACAATATTTTCGTTGCCACCAACCAACTACGTCTGGCAGAATAACCCGTTTATCAATTTGTAAAAATATTTCCTAGTGTTCACGGATTGGTGTGATAATCGTCATCATTAGCATCCGATTTATTCTTCTTGCGGCTGGTAATCAGGGACATTGGAGACACATGGGGGAATCTCTAATTATTCAGAATTTACCGAACGTTAACGGCGTGGGCTTGCCCCGCGTTGTTAGGCTTAACCCCAAAACACGGGGTAAACCCCGTCGTTAACTATTAACTATTAATTTATTAATAGGTTGAAAATAAAAAACTGAATTACTCGTGTTACGCATTCGGCGACTCCCTATAACAACCGAACACCCCCTTTAGGGGTTCAACGTGAATAACCGCCGCCAGTTAGTAGATACTGAACCGGCGGCGGTTATTCACATAAAAAGCCGGGAACGTTTTCCGTTTGTGGGTGACGGTCATTCTTTCGCCCTGAAAGGGCAACACAAGCCAGCCCGCCGCAACGCGGCGGGAAATGGTCTGAACTATGATTTTAATGATTGAATGAAGACCATGATTAAAAAAATCATCGTCAATCACAAAATCAAATATAAATCATCTGAACTATGATTTTAATGATTGAATGAAGACCATGATTAAGAAAATCATCGTCAATCACAAAATCAAATATAAATCATCTGAACTATGATTTTAATGATTGAATGAAGACCATGATTAAGAAAAATCATAGTCAATCACAAAATCAAATAAATCACAGTTCAAGACCCGTTTGCAACGCTATCAACTCTCCACGAATCCAATGCGTAACATGAGTAAGGTAATAAGGTTAGTCTTTTATTTGTCTTTGGGCTACTAAGGTTGTTTATTAAATGGTTTTGTTTAGAAAATAAGGTTGGAAATAAGGTTTTTTTTGAACTGTTTTTAAGTTAGCGAAAAGGTCTATTATCAAAAACACGTTATTAGAAGTTGCCCACAAATCATGTACCAAAACTGTAAAAATTTGTGGGCGGCTGGATAGTTGCTTCTCATTATTGACGTTTTTAATCGGATGGTCTATCGACTTCAAAATTGAAAACGCCGCCGGACTTGTCAATTGTTACAGTCAAACCTGAAGTTTCTTTTCGTTTGTATTTCGGGTGAATCAACAACTTGGGCGGAATCGGTTTAGGTAAACCATCGACTCCAATTTTTTGTTGTTGATTTTCAGATGGAGTTTCTTCGGCGTACATAATTGTTACCGCATACGTTCCGGGCGGAAGACCATTACCGACTTTTTCCGAACCAGCAACATAAGTACCATCGGGACGAATCGTTGCACGGGCAAGAAATGTTGGCGTCGAAAAATGAATTTCTCCTACTGTCAACGGTTCGTGTGTATCGGAAAATGTTACTTTTCCATGAAGTCCGACATTTTTACTACATCCCATGAAACAGATATAGATAAACAAAAACATAAAATAGAATTTTATTTTCATTTTTTGATCCTTTAATAAAAGTTGGGTGAAATATTGGTTTGTTTGAAAAACGTTCTTTTTGTTTCCGTTATACTTTGAACAATAATAAATGGTCTTTTGTTTGAACGCAGGCATCTTGTCTGTTGTATCACAATAACGTTTCGTAAATTCATGCAGACGTGATGGCTACGTCCCTAAAATGACCAATTTATAACCGTATAAAATATAGCGTTTTACGGCAGGAAAACAGGCTCGCCGTCATCACATCGAGCAAGCGGATAAAGAATGGTATCCGGCGGCGTGGTAACGCTGATTGAGCGGACGGAACCGTCGCCTAACGCAAAATTGCAAATGCCCGGATGCCATCCGCCAAAACCAAAAGCATACGCAATGCCGGATATAGACATTTCATCGTGGCGCAAAATCGGAATCCAATGACCGCCATGAGCGTCTTCGAAAGAGCGACCAATTGAAATATGTGCTACGTCTGTTGTTGCGGTCATGTAAGTACAATCCCAGTGTCCTGTCGCCGCCGAACAAGAATTGACTTTACCTTGAGCAATTGACTTTTCGCCTAAAATCAGTTGATTACTTGTTCCGTCACTCCAGCAAGTGATTGGATCGCGTCCAGACCACGAGGAAATCCCAAAACCGATTCCTGAAACCGTCGTTGTATAAGACGAATGTGATGTCCAGTCCGGAGTGATTGAGGAATTGCGAAAGGGACCATGGCAATAACTTCCCGATGTTCCTGCTACATCAGTACGAATATCTGACCAGGGCGTGGCAACCAATCCGAGTCGTCCCATTGTGCTGGAACCGCCCCATCCGCTACCGGGTCCGGAAGCAAGAACAAAAGCATAATCGCCAGTCGGACCGGAACAGACGTTAAGTAACTCGGAATAATTTACGCCGGATTTTCGCGTCGGACATTTCATGTAAGAAACCGAGCTAAAAGTGCGAAGATCGTCTTGATTGTTCAAAACGCCTGTCCACCAAGGATTCGCCGTGCCGTCGGTTCCATAATTCGCAGATTTCCAATCGCCTGACGTGGAATCCACATTCATAAACATGCGATTGTATCCAACACCTCCGCCGTGATATTGTAATCCTTGACTCCAGCGGTCATCGGGAGTAAAACTCAAATCGTAAAGTGCTGTCCGTTCCAGATACGGAAACAGTAACACAAACAATGATGCACGACCATTACTGATTGTTGCGGGGGGCAGTACATTGTGTGTATCGTTAAAATTGTGTACTGCCAACCCCATTTGTTTCAAATTGTTTGAGCATTGCATTCGTCTCGCTGCTTCTCGCGCGGCTTGAACGGCAGGCAACAGAAGAGCGATTAACACCCCGATAATCGCAATCACCACAAGAAGTTCGACCAACGTAAAGCCGAACGGTGAAGAACGTAAAAGAGTTGAGAATTTTGCGGGAAAGAGGTTAGAACGATTGGAGTGAAAACTCTCTCTATTCTCCGTTCTTAACTTTCTTCTACAGATAGCCCCCCCCCCCCTGTCTTGCCCATTTTAACATTTGGCATTTTGCAAAGAAAAACGCCAAAATCCCGACCAAACACATCATTACATTTTTCATTGTTGTTCTCCTTATTTTATAAGGTTTCATTGAAATAATCGCGAAACATTGCCGAAAAACAACACGGCAAGAAAAAAATGTCTCGCAATTGAATGAGTTTCACAGTTTACATGGAACCGAATAAATTGTCAACAGGAATTTTCTTGTTGAAGAAATTTTTTTGATCTTTTCGGAATTTTCGGTGAATTATTGCCAATGGGAATCTCTAATAATTCAGACGTTACCGAAAGTTAACGGTGTGGGCTTGCCCCGCATTGTTCGACTTAACCCTAAAACACGGGGTAAACCCCGTCGTTAACTATTAATAGGTTGAAAATAAAAATTTGAATTATTAGAGATGCCCGAGTATTTGGAGAAAAATACTCTTGCCATTATTAACAAATGGAGAACCACGCATCTCCCTAAAAATCAAATGCTTAAGAGAAAAAACATCGTGAAAAATATGCACGCGGTTGAATAACGCATTTTACACTCCCTAGCCTTATGGGCGGACGGAGATTAGAAAACCAGCCAACCGTAGATGAAAACCGATACAGCCATTCGGAAATGAGTTGCTTAATTATAGGAGAGCCGCTGGTTGTGAAGTTTTTTATTGTCGGCTACGCCATAAAATTGCGGAAATAACCAGTTCGGCAATAATTGAAATTCCACGTTGTACACCGGCAACAACAAGAGCGTAAAGAACTGCTAATTTTTCTGCGTCCGGTTCGGTCAATCCTGAATCGGCTTTCATCAGCAGGACAACCAATAAGGGAATTGTAATTTGAGTAATCACCATTTCACGAACACCAAGTCCGCCGGGAATCATCAAAACAAAACCGGTAACAACCGAAAGTGTTGCCGCCAGTACAAATCGGGGTAAATGATCGGTTAAGTAACCGGTATCAATGCCAATACCTCGAATAGACGCCCAAAGACTTAAACCAAGCAATAACCAATCAATACTCATCAAACACCAACCAAAACACACATTGTGGATTTTGAGTTTCTGTAATTTTTTACCAATTTCAGGATCGCCCAATCCTGCGCCGATTCGTTTGACTAAATATCGAAACACCGGAGGAAAGACCGGTAAACCAACCAAAAACATTAAACCAAGCGCAATCAATGTGAGAGAATGGCTGCCCGATAAATCACGGAACCAGATGAGAACAATCAAGGCGGAAATAAATCCGCCGACCGCCATCATGTTAAGTGTTTCGAGAGTCACCGTTGCGATGGCAATACTTAGTTGTGTTCGTTCACGATTCAGTAAGCCCGCACGAATCACAACAACCATCGCCTTACCGGGAATATATTTACCAAGATGCCCAATATAATAAGCACGAAATGTTTCATACAAACCAGGACGCTGACCAAGCAACCGCATGGAGTAATACCAAAAAAACACCGACGGAATATAAGAAATACCATAAAAAATCGCCGAAAGTGTCAACCAGTAATAATTGGGCTGCCATTGAATCCGGTGAATTTTGCTCCACGATTTTTGAAGTTCCCAACCGATCCAACCGAAAATCGCCAGAATAATCACGATTTTTAAAATCAAAAGGATGCGTTTTTTATTCATGGGGTGATGTGGGCAATGGGAAATGATGATTTGAACATTTTGTCCTATTCGGGAGGATCGGGACGGACGGAAGGACTAATGGGACGACGAGACTACATTTTTTTCACTCAAACCACAGCTCTTTCGTTCAAGAATCGAGAACGTCTTTTTCTCTATTTTTGGCTAATTCATTGGTTTCGTCTTCATATTTTTTCGTTAATTTTTGAATTTCCTCTTTTGTTTCATCGCGGACATCTTCGGAAAAGATTTTATTTTTTTCGGACTGTTCCGTCATTTTGTTACCGTCGCGCCGGACGTTTCGGATGGCGACTTTTGTTTCTTCGCAAAGTTCACGAATTCGAGTGACCATTTTCTGACGGACTTCTTTGGAAAGCGGCGGAATATTGACACGAATAACACGACCGTCATTGTTGGGCGTGTAACCGAGATCGGAAACAATAATTGCTTTTTCAATATCTTTAAGAGTAGAGGTATCGAATGGGCGAATAACGATCTGGTTTGGTTCCGGACACGCCACTGTTGCAATTGTTTTAAGCGGACATGGTGAACCATAAGCGTCAACTTTGATGGAATCCACCAATCCGGGATTCGCACGACCGGTTCGGATTCCGGTCAGATTCTGTTTTAATTTCGCGACCGCTTTTTCCATACGGTCTTCAACATCGAGAAGAATTTCATCCGCTTCCATAGATTAACCTTGTTATCCTTTCAAAAAATAATTAAATTAACTGTATTAACTAACTGTTAGGTTTTGGGATTGTCCCGTTGTCTCCTATACGGCACGCCTTGTTTCGCGTAACCACTTCCGCATAACAGACCGGTTTCAATAAAAGAGCAAACAGTATAACATGTCCGATTTCTCAATTCAACAGAACAACACGGAAATTCTATAATTTCTTTGTATCTATACTGCAAACGGCTAGAAATGGGTTGTTTTAGGAACGCCGTCGTCCCGACTGCCTAGAACGACGGAACGTTATTTTATTGTTGCGGGCGAGATGCCCGCGTTCCTAGAAAAGACCCTTTGGTTACCGTTTATAGTATATCCGCCGCTCTTTCAATACATTGTCCGATCTTGTTTTTGATTCCAGATATGGAACAGAGCCGCACATGGTTCTTTGTCGATAATTTCCGGCTGGAGTAAAGGACTGTCGGCAATCCCTTCCATCAACTGATAAATAAATTCATCGTCAAAACCGCCAACAGTTGAATCATGCCGGTCTGCTCCAAAATAGAGTTTTCGGATTCCCGCCCAGTGAATCGCCGACAAACACATCGGACACGGTTCGCATGTACTGTAAATTTCACAATCGCTAATATTAAAACGTCCCAGCTTCGCTGTTGCCCGACGAATCGCAACAATTTCCGCATGAGCCGTGGGATCGTTTGTTCCAAGCACTTCATTGTGCGCCACCGCAATCACTTCGCCATTCCGAACAATCACCGCCCCAAAAGGACCTCCAAAATTCTTTCGCATCCCTTCCTGAGCAGCATCATACGCTAATTGCATATATTTATTCATTAAACTATAATTTTAACCTTTCATTATGGTAATCTTTAATCAATCAATTAATCAACTAATCAATTAATCAGGTGTTTCTAATCATTCAATTTTTTATTTTTAACCTATTAATTAATAGTTAATAGTTAATAGTTAACGACGGGGATTACACCGAGTGTTTTAGTTAACGACGGGGTTTACCCCGTGTTTTGGGGTTAAGTCGAATAACGCGGGGCAAGCCCACGCCGTTAACTTGCGGTAAATTCTGAATTATTAGAGATTCCCAATCAATTAATTAATTAATCAAATAATTCCGGTTTTCTCTCCGTATTGCCAAACCGTTGGCAATGCCAGCATGATACCGTAACATCCCTTGTCATTCAATACCCTCACTAAAATTATTCGTCTCACCCCGCCGGGTCACGGTGCGGTTGCCTCCACTCTCCTACACGGTCCCCATGCTCTGACAATATTCGCACAACATTGGATTGGGCGTGAACTGGCGGTTACCGATCAACCGTTGTTCGGACGTTTTCGGCTGGAAACAATCGGGCAAAATGAAGAAATCGTTGCTCATATCCCAAACCAAAACGAAATCGAATTTCATTCGCACGGCGGTGAAATGATTGCCCAAGCAATAGAATCCACTCTGATTCAAGATGGAGCCGGTCCTGTTTCGTGGCAGGAATTTTTCTGCGCCGGAAAAACTCAACCCCAACTCGCCCTTCAATTGCTCCCCTTCGCGGCAACAGAACGTACAACACAAATCTTGCTTGATCAGTACAACGGTGCTTTGGATCGAGAATTGGCTGAAATCGAAAAACTTACCGGCAAAAACACAAAACGACTTCGATTTAACCGTTTAAAAGAAAACGCAAAACTCGGAAAACATCTTGTCCAACCGTTTCATGTGGTCCTTGCCGGCGCAAGCAACGCAGGTAAAAGCAGTTTATTCAACGCAATTCTCGGATTTCAACGGAGTATTGTCAATATTCTTGCCGGAACAACACGCGATGTTGTTTCTTGCCAAACAGCGTTAGACGGTTTTCCGGTAATTTTTTACGACACTGCCGGATTTCGTGAAACACCGCATGAGTTGGAACAGCAGGGAATCGAACGCTCTCGACTGTCCATCGCCAACGCTGACCTGATTGTTTGGGTGATTGATCTAACCGTCCCGCAGTCCGAACAACCCAATATCCCTGTCCTCGAAAACATCCTGATTTGTTTCAACAAAGCCGACGTTATCAACTCAATAAATCCAACCAATCAGGAAAAACAAACCAAGTCCGAAATAACCGGCAAAAACAGAATAACAGTGAGCGCAACAACCGGACAAGGACTGGAAATATTGCTTGAACACATCATTCGACGTTTAATTCCCAATCCGCCCAAACCCTTTGAGGCAGTTCCGCTTGTAGAGTGGGAAATTAGATAATTATTCAGTAGATTGCTCATTCGATGGTAGGCAACCGCTTGCCAAACGGTTTTTACTAATACGGCGTACTCGCCAACTTGCCTCTGTTTGTAGATGGAAATTAAAAACCAACCGCGCACAACTCGAATAATAAACCAACCGTTGCAACTTTCATGTTTGACGTAAGCCTTTGCATTATAAGGACTTACAAAAAAGTGACTGTTCACTGCAAAAAACGTCGTTGTTCAACATGAACAGGACTTGATGTAAACTATTG
>JAIROD010000649.1 GCA_031257725.1 Planctomycetaceae bacterium
TCAAGGTCAAAGTCATTAACGAAGATTTTATCCGTGTTGTTATTGATCAGTCGGCAGGCGAAAATGCCGGACAGGTTGCTCATGGGTGGCCGCATGGCGTGAAGAATGCCTTGATCGTCATCACTGCCGCCGACGGAAAAACGGAAATACTCCGTCAGTGGACAACCCGTTTGCACAATGATATCCGAATGCCTGACGGTTCGCATGGCAAACAGTTTATTATCAAAGCGTCGTTCCTCAAACACATCGACGATGAACCGCGTTTCGGTAATGAACCAACCTTTTCGATGCCGCTCACAACCGAAGACCTCGCTGCTGCTCTTGACCGCCAACATCATGAGGATTTTGAAACACAATTGCAAGAGATTGAACGCCAACGTCAGGAAATCGAACGTCTTCATGCGGAACGGAACGCAGAAAATTAGCAAGATTAGGAGACGCAAGCGGAATTGCTGCTGTTGCGGTAAATTTTCCGATTGTAACACTATTAACTTTTAACAAATTAACTTTTAACAAAAACAGATTATTTGTTATGTAATCTGTAAAACTTCAATACCTTTTTATTTAAGGAGAACAAAAATGAAAATCCGATCATTTTATGGATTTACGCTGGTCGAATTATTGGTGGTGATTGCGATTATCGGTTTGTTAATCGCGTTACTGTTACCCGCCGTTCAAGCTGCCAGGGAAGCGGCGAGGCGAATGCAATGTACGAACAATCAGAAACAAGTCGTGTTGGCAATGCACAATTATCACGACACTAACCAAGTGTTTCCATGGGGAGGTCATGGTGATGGTATAGATTGGGCAATACAAGTATTACCTTTTATTGAAAAAAGTCCGGTTTTTGCGGAATATAATAATAATGGTTTGTCAATATCACTCATGACGACAATAGTAGTTCCTGCCTATACTTGTCCTTCGGATATCGGTAACAATAAGAATATTGATTTTGCCTTAAATAGTTTTTTTGGCAGTCCCCTTCTGTTATATAATTATGTCGTTTGTATGGGACGCGAGGGAGTACATTGTCCGGGCGGCCCACCCCGTTCTTCTGACCCCCGTAATTATCTTATTGATGAATTTACTGAAACATCTCGATATCTTGCAGTGTTCAACATCAGTCGCACGATTCCGCTTACAACGACATTTGCGGATATTATTGATGGAACATCGAATACGCTTGCTCTGTCAGAAACCGTTCAAGGTGCAGGAAGTATGGATATGCGCGGTTTTATTTGGTCAGGATCAGAAGGTTTTTTTACTACCAACCAAAGTCCCAATACGATGGTTGCAGATAGTGACTATGGCTACACTATAACAAGCCATGACCGCCACCCTTTGGTAAGTGTAGATACAACCGGCACTTACAGCTGGTACATGAGGCGGTCTGCGAGAAGTTGGCATGTCGGCGGTGTTAATGCCGGACTTGCGGACGGTTCTGTTCGGTTTATTCCAGATCAGATCAATCTGGATGTTTGGCGAGCCGCCGGTTCTACAAACGGCAGTGAAATTGAATCGTTACATTAAACTGTCTGTCGTCTGAACTATGATTTTTGTGATTGATGTGATTAGGATGATTTTTTAATCATTAATTCTCGGTTTTTCAAAATCATAATAATCACAAAAATCATATAAATCATAGTTCAGACAACATTAACCTTTAACCCTTTTTTCAAATATGAGATATTTAATTTTGACACTTTTATTATTGCCAATCGTTATTGGTTGCAGCGACAAAAATCCGCAAGGACGTGTTCCTATTTGCGGTGAAGTAACACTGGACGGTAAACCACTTGAACATGGCGAAATATTATTTTTGTCAATTGCAGGATCAACTCCGGCAGTAGCAACCGGTTCGTCCATAAAAAACGGAACATTTTCTCTTCCCGCAAAACAAGGAATCATACCGGAACAGACATATTCCGTCCAATTCCAGTCAATTGAAGAAATTTCGAGTACACAAAAAGAACCAAAAGAAATAAAAAGCCTGCATGAACTAATGAATCTATCTGAAATCAAAACCCGAAACCTTATCCCGCCAAAATATGGAATTCAATCAAAAGAAACTGTTACAGCAACAAAAAAATCTCCCAACGTGTTCCTATTTAACCTAACAAGCGAACCAGACCAAAAAATAAGATAACAAGTTGGGCATGACTGTTCATTACATTTAATCGTTTGCGTTTCTGTTTTTATTTGACAGAAACTTTACTTAACTTTACTTAACTCATTGAATTGAGAAAGGAAAATTTGACATGTCAAGAAAATTTTCACAAATGTTGTTTGTTTTACTGTTTTCCGTATCGGCGATTTCGATTACGATTGCGGAAGAGAACAAAAAAATTTCCTCGTTGGAAGAGGCAAAAACAGTTGATGCTGTGGAAAAATGGCATCAAGATTCTGTTACACGGCTTCGAACACTTGAACCTTTGAAAATTCACCTTAAAGCAGGTGAAAAAATTCTAGAAATCGCCAAAACCGATGCCGAGAAAAAGAAAGGATATCAGTACAAATTTGGTGCACTTTCCGATCTAGCAAAAGCCGGAGAAGGTGAATCACGGAAAGAGTTGGACAAATTGACAAAAGAGTTGGAAGCGGACGAAAATTTCCGTTCCATTATCTATGACGACCAATTCCAAAAATTTATCAACCAATCTTTTT
>JAIROD010000746.1 GCA_031257725.1 Planctomycetaceae bacterium
TAAAAACTAAAAACTCTCCGATTGTTTCGGAACGTTGCCATCAATGTGCGAGTTCACGTTCAAATTCCGCCAGTGTTTCACAATCAATTGCAAGTTCCAAAAGTGAATCCAACGCAACGGGATCCGTATAGGAATTGACAGATTGTGAAATGGAATGAGGTATCTTTTTAAAACGCTTATCGAGTATTTTGAGAACACTCTGAATTGTTCCGTCTTTTTTACCTTCCTTTTTACCTTCTTTTATTCCTTCCCTTTTACCTTCTTTCATTCCTTCTTTTTTTCCTTGAAGGAATTGTTCTTCCAATGTTGAGATAACCATTTTTTTCAGCCTTCTTTGTGAATATTGTAATAAATTGAGTGAACATTTATTTGAACGCGGCAAACACAAAATTCACAAAATTTTGCCGTTAATGCGCGAGTGCCTGTTCAAATTCTTTCAGTGTTTCACAATCTAATGCAAGTTCCAAAAGTGAATCCAGCGCAACGGGATCCGTATAGGAATTGACAGATTGTGAAATGGAACGAGGTATCTTTTTAAAACGTTTATCGAGTATTTTGAGAACACTCTGAATTTTTCCTTCCTTTTTACCTTCTTTCACTCCTTCCTTTTTACCTTCTTTTATTCCTTCTTTTATTCCTTCTTTTATTCCTTCTTTTATTCCTTCCCTTTTACCTTCTTTCATTCCTTCATTTTTTCCTTCTTTTTTTCCTTGAAGGAATTGTTCTTCCAATGTTGAGATAACCATTTTTTCAGCCTCCTTTTTATCTAAAACTTTTGAAAGTGTTCCGGCGACCACTTCTTTACTTGTTTTTGTTACTGCCAGAAAGTAACGTGTTAGTGAATTTAACCAACCGGATGTTCGCGGATCATTTTTGACTTCTTCAAAATATCCAACAATTCGGTCGAAATTTTCCGGTAATTTTCCTTGCGATGCAGATTGCAGCGTGTCCAAAAGAGCAACCAAAGCCGGTGGTCCGTTCAGGTCTTTCTGTTGAATCCGGGACAGATCAATTACAATAACCGGAACCGATAAAAGATGACGATCCGCTCCCGGCGGCAACGAAACCAAATCGCCCATCTGTAACAACTTTTTCCAAGGAACTTTCCCGTGATAAAGCACCACAACAAGCGAATACGGATATTTGCCGTCGCGAGTTTTCATTGTTTTGGGATGTGCTTCGCAGGTTTCGTAAAATTCCAATAATTTACGGATACAACGAAGACAAAACCGTTTAACCTTTTTCGATTGATGCTCAAAAAAGAGAAACACTTTTGCATGACCGCCGGTTTTGAATTTCGCTGAAAAGCGCAGATCACCGATAACTTCCTGTAAGTGATCATCTACTGTTGACGACGATTCACACCGAAGCGAACCGAAGTCAAGAATACGAACAATTCCGGTATTACCGTAATACTCCAGTAAACTTGCGAACAACTCAATGTCTATGAGAAAATATTTCGTCAGTAAGTCGTGAGGATGTGCAAGTTCAACAGACACCGTTAGTTTGGGAAACACCCGCATATTCAATCTCCTCTTTCAAAAATCCGTTGATCTTTTCGTATTGCCCCATAACCGTGAATGATTACCGATACGAACCATTCACGGTTCACTATTGCCGCTGTTTTTCGCAACTCGTTTAAACATCTTCCGGTTTCGGAACAACATAAGGCACACGATAATCACGGGTTGTCAGGGCATTGGCTTCGGCGTTGTCGATGAAGACTTCATTTTCAACGTCAATTTTAAGTAATGGTCCTAGTGAAAGCGGTGTTTTCTTGAGATCAACTCCAACTTTTTCCAGATGTTGTACTGTTCTGGCGAGTGTTGCTTCGTTGTCGTCGAGTGATTTGACGGATTGGAGAACCTCTTTCAGATCGTCCACTGAAACTTTATTTTTTTCACCGAGATAATAGGATGTATTACCGAGATGACTGACCGCTGCTGACAGTGCGCCGCAACGGGCATCGGCATGAGCCAGTGACGGATTCCGTTCCAGAACCGCTTCCACAAAATTACCGTAATGATTATCTCCGCCGGTAAATTCCCGAAGTTGTTTTCCTTCAAGATCGTAAGCGTAGGATACGGAATAAGATTGACCTTTGGCGGAACCTTGAATAACATAACCTTTTGTTCCGTAAGCAATCACACCAACCTGTGTACCGAGATTTTTACCGACAGGAATATTCATATTGGGTGTTTCCAGACCGCGAGTTTCGAAAACTAAACACTTATCGCCGTAATCATAAATGGAAACTTCCGTATTGGCGACATCACCGGCATCCACATAGTCTGCGCCTTTTTCGACATCATAACCGAGCCGTCCGCCATAAGAAATCACTGATTGCGGAAACTGATTCACATCAAGAAACCATCGGGCAATATCCGTTTGGTGGGGACCTTGGTTTCCGAGATCGCCGTTACCGTAATAGCGTTGCCAATGCCAGTCGTAATGAAAACGCGGACGTGTGATGGGTTTAATTTGTGCGGGACCGCTCCAGAGGTCGTAATCAATTCCGTTGGGAACATTGTATTCACCGAGCGGTCCGATTGCTTTACGGCGTTTATAACAGAGACCGCGAGCAAATTTCACGTCGCCGATTCCGCCTTCACGAATAAACCTGACCGCGTTGATCACATTGGCGGCTGAACGGCATTGTGTTCCAGTCTGAACAACAAGACCATATTTTTTAGCAGCGGCAACAATGGCTTTACCTTCATGAATATTATAGGTGAGCGGTTTTTCGATGTAACAATGCTTACCAGCCTGCAACGCCCAAATAGCGGTCAACGTATGCCAATGATTTGTTGCGGCGCAGGTTACAGCGTCAATTGATTTATTCTCTAAAATTTTGCGAAAATCGTCGATAGCTTGCGGTTTGTAACCGGCATTTTTTTCGATTTGCGCACATTTTCTTTCGGCTTGGGCGATATCGGGATCACAAAGGAACAGGATTTTTGTCCGTTTATCCTTTGAGAAAAAGCCGATATGATCGCTGCCGCGTCCGCCGGCTCCGATGATAGCGATCCCCAACTGTTCGTTGGGACTTACCGCATTTTGAGCCGGTACTTTTTCTGTTGCTACACTGGAAAAAGCCGTTGCTGCAACACTTGCCGCAAACGACGCACAAAGTGAATCTTCCAGAAACCGCCGTCTTGTAATATTTGTCATAAAAACCCTCTGATAAAAGTTATGGGAAACTTCGGACAG
Organism: Planctomycetaceae bacterium; assembly: GCA_031257725.1. GTDB lineage: Bacteria > Planctomycetota > Planctomycetia > Pirellulales > Thermoguttaceae > WRKP01. Next base: position 3,211 of record JAIROD010000746.1, read on the forward strand.
TAATAACTAAACTCCGATTATTATACTCATCATAAAGGTATTATCAACAGAGGGGAGTTTTTTTTAGTGGAAAGTTGATAGTGGGGAGTGGAGAGTGGGGAGTTGATAGTGGAAAGTGCCGCAAGCGGAATTATTGCCGTCATGGTTATAATTCCGCTTGCGATACTCCGTTATCAACTATCGGGAATCTCTAATAATTCAGAATTTACCGAAAAGTTAACGGCGTGGGCTTGCCCCGCGTTGTTCGGCTTAACTCCCAAACACGGGGTAACCCCCGTCGCTAACTATTAACTATTAATTAATAGGTTGAAAATAAAAAATTGAATTATGAGAGATGCCTTATTTTTTCCCGTCGGGTCTATCGACGTTAATGTCTAACGTTTTCTTCTTTCCATCGACGGTAAATTTTAAACCGGATGTTTCGATCTTTGCATACTTTGCAGCGAGGAGCGGGGTGCGTTTGATAAATGTTTCCGGTTCGTTTTTTCCTGTTACAGGATTGAGAATAATTTCACCGGTTGGAACGGCTTCTTCTTGATCCGCTTCTTGAATACAAACCTTGTATTCTCCTCTTGGAATCCCCGATTTTGCGCCGAAATTGACTTTGTAATATCCATTGGCGTCAATTTTTCCGGTTGCCTGTTGGTTTCCGCTGACAAAACAAACGGTTCCCGTTGTAAGCGGTTCGCCGTTATCCGTAAACGTTACTCGTCCGCCTAACGGAACATTTCCGCAACCAACAACAAATAACAACAATATTGAAAAAGTTAAATATCTCATCATGTTTTAAACTAAAAATTTTTTGTTGAAAATGATTAAACAATACAAATCGACTTTCAAGACCGTGGCGGCAATACCGACAGTTAATTTTTTCTATTTTACTGTGCATTTTGGCAAACTGCCGACAACCTTGAAAAGTCGCCTATCTTACAAGACTTTACGGCATAACCTCAGGGTTACCGTCATTGACAACTGTCAATCGAGTTGCCGCGAGCGGGATCATTGTGATGGACAACGTATGCACTGAACCGTCGCCGACAAGTGCATTAACAACACCGGGATGACTTGAACCTAACTGTTCATTACCGCCGTGATGTTGTCCTACTGTTTGTTCCGTCGGTTCGCTGTTAACTGTTTTACTTGGACGGTCGGGATCATTGGGACTTTGTGCGAACAAGTCCGGACAATCACTGACAATGCGTGCCATACGAGCGCATCCTTGATTCGGATATGTGTCTGTATAACTACCATCCCAATATTGAGCGGGCCAACCTGTATCGCTAAACGCCCAAGCCGGAATAAACTTTTCCGCGAAACACAATTGATTGCTCGTTCCGTCCGACCACCAAGCAAATGTCTGATTGTAAGTCCAATTAACAATACGATTGCGGTGGCTTTCGCTTCCTATATTGCCGCCGGAATTCATTGTAATCGTAGGAAGTTTAAACGGTCCGACATAAGTGTTTTGGTTTCGTTGGTCGTTGTCGGAACGATGAACACAATAATACCGTTCCCAATGGTTTGTAAAATTATTTTTGGCGTAAAGAGCTGCATAATTTGTTTTTGGACCCGCTCCTGCCTCTGTTCCGGCATTTGACATTCCTGTCGAATATCCGGGGGTGTAGTTCGGAGAAGACGGACATCTGTATGTGCTGATTGCCAAATTTTTCTTGAGTTCATCAGGAACGCCTGACGGATCAGACCAGACGACATTAGGGTCATCACCACTTGCCGTTTGACATTTGTTAAACAATCCTGCCGCGACGCATTGGTCGTAGGCACTCTGTGCTTCCATGTAAGGAAGTAATAAAATGTGGATTGTCGGGTGACTTGCAAAGATGCAAATTGGCGGCAACGCTGAATTGGTATCGTGAAAGTTGTGAACGGCAATTCCAATTTGTTTCATGTTGTTATTGCATGACATCCGCCTTGCCGCCTCGCGTGCCGCCTGAACAGCGGGCAACAGAAGAGCAATTAACATTCCGATAATCGCAATCACCACGAGAAGTTCGACTAATGTGAAGCCGAACGGTGAAGAACGCAAACATTGTAAGAAGTTTACAGGAATGAGTTTAGAACGATTGGAGTGAAAACGCTCTCTACACTTCGTTCTTAACTTTCCTCTACATACTGCCCCCCCCCCCCTGTCTTGCCCATTTTAACATTTGGCATTTTTCAAAGAAAAACGCCAAAATCCCAACCAAACACATCATTACATTTTTCATCGTTGTTCTCCTTGTTTTATAAGGTTTTATTGAAATAACCGCGAAACATTGCCGAAAAACAACACGGCAAGAAAAAAAC
>JAIROD010000755.1 GCA_031257725.1 Planctomycetaceae bacterium
AAACAAAAAAATTTTAACAAAACTATTGTCAAAAATCAATGCCGATTGTTCAAAAAATAAACAATACGTTTATACCTTATTGAAAGACGGTGCGCGCCCGAATTTCTCGACCACCTCACTTTTCTCTAACAATACAATATATCCGCAACTTAGGCAATCACAGAATAAAGCGTTTTTGCAGTTTTGAACTTTGATCCGGTAAGTCCTGCAAGGACTATTAAGTAAAATACTTTATTAACCGTATGCTTTAGCTTACGGGTTAGACGGGTAACAGTCTATTTTAATTTTTTGTAACTATTCAGTAGCGGTGAATGTTTTTTTTCTGTCCCGTTAGGGACAACATATTGGTAGCAAACGAGGTCGATTAAAAATGTTCGTCCCGTTAGGGACGATATTTTTTTGGCCAATCGGTAAAATCAGGAATCAATCAATAAATCTTACCAATATTGCATCCCTACGGGATGCGGATTTTTTTTAATTACATTTTTTCTACCAATAGGGCGTCCCTATCGGGACGGAAAAATTCAGGAACACAACCAAACTACTGAATAAATACGTTTATTTTTTACCACCCCTGCCCCTCCGAAGGAGGGGAATAATTCCCCTCCTTCGGAGGGGCTAGGGGTGGTCATTCGGAAGAAACGACTGAATAGTTAAAAAAAAAATATTTCACTGATATATTACAAATAATCAGGAGATTGTTTTAAAATACCTTAAATTTAAGCATATTGACTTTGTTAATTTTTTGGAAAGTACAGTCCTTTAACCAAACCTTAAATCAAATGAAAAACTCTAACCGAAGACAGTTTTTAAAAACGACGATTGCGACGGTTGCGGGTTTATCCGCTCCGGCAATTTGGGGATCAGAAAAAACTCAAACACAGACGCAAGAACAAATCAAAGCGTTTTGTGTTGATTTTAATTGGGATCACGACATCAAATGGGAAGGACGACCATGGGCAAAACCCGGACGCTGGGCGGAAGCAGATCCGGCGGAACATGTCCGCTGGCACAAGGAACTCGGTTGCAATGCTATTGTCTCCTTTGCTGTTTCGTGTAACGGTTATGCGTGGTACAAAAACAGCATCGTTCCCGAACAGCCGGGGTTGAAACACGATTTCCTTACCGACATGGTACGGCTTGGTCACAAGGAAGGCATGAAAATATTCGGATATTTCTGCTTCGGAGCAAACTGGTTGTGGAGAGAAAATAATCCATCCGAAAATTATGGCGGCTCAATTCACAGTTACCATATTCCTTTTACCAATAAATATCTCGATTATATATGCGCATCAATTGAGGATGCGTTCAAAAAAACAGGAATGGACGGTTTGCGGATCGATTGGCTGTGGAATCCCGATAAGATAAAGTGGCTGACTTGTGAGCAGGAAATGTACGTCGAACTGATGGGCGAAAAATTTCCAGGTACCGATAATATCAGCAAAGAACAGTTGAACCTCTTCCGTAAAAAATCTCTCAACCGTTGCTGGCAACGAATGTACGAGACAACAAAAAATCACAACAAAAATAATATCGTCTGGCATTCTATCAACAATTTCAATCATCGCGATCTTGTCGGCGATTCGGTACCGATGTTGATGTTGCAACAGTCGGATTGGTTGACCAACGAAGCAGGCGATCTGGAATCATTAAAAAAAGTCGCTGCCAAAGTCGGCAAACAGACACGCCTTGTTACCTGTATGGCGCGATGGAATAATCAGGATGTAGTGAAAACAATCGACGAAATCAACACGTCGAACCTCAATGTGGGACTTTATGGCTTCACGAAACCGACTAACGGAACACTGCCGCCGCCGATTTCATCCTACCTCGCCAAACCGGTGGAATCGTTCACAGGCGACGATAAAAACATTGCCGTCTTCGCAAGAGTTCATAATAATTTGCCATTGGATTATGTGCTGATACAATAAAACCGATTTCCGGTTTCAGTTGTTTGAAAATGAAACAAGAATTACAAGAAAAAAATTATCGCGAAACAAAACACTTAACCAAAGACGAATTACGCAAACTCCTCCACGAAAAAAACGGAAATAATACGCCAAAGAGAACAAAACGAAAATTAAGGACGCAATAATTTTTGATCAAAGATAATCACGGGGAATGAAAAATGTCAAATGTAAATACCAATTCCGATATTTCTGTTGTATTGGACAAGATTGTGGAACGCATTCTTGATTCGGAATTTCCGATTTTGCGAATCATTCTTTTTGGTTCACACGCCAAAGGAACCGCAACACAAGATAGCGATATTGACCTCATGGTTGTTATCGATAACGATATTGTTGTTTCGTCCTATCGTGAAAAAATGGATCGATATTTGTCGTTGAGCAGATTGATACGTAGTCTTGATTATGCAAAAGATTTAATTGTTTATTCCCGCAAGGAATTGAAAATGGTCAAAGAACGCGGTTACGATTTTGTCAAAGAAATTGAACAAACAGGAAAGGTTCTTTATGAACGAACAAATTAAAAATCAAGTCAAAGAATGGTATTTTTTCGCGGATAAAGATATTGCCGCCGCTTCTAAATTATTGCCAAGTGAAGACCTGACGAAACCGTTTTGGAATGCTGTTGAAAAAAGTCAAATCCGAATTATTGTTTCAAACTTACTCGAATATGAATGGGCAGATGCACCGGAACATGTTCGGGTATTTTTAAGGAGTTACCGAAATCCCCAAAAACACGTCGTGAATATTGATCGGATACGAGGTTACAATGCGATTAACCAGTTATTCGGGTATCCGCAAATCGAAATCCGAAACCCCGGCGAGGTGCTTTATGAAAATGAAAGTTGAAACAATAAAACCGATTTCCGGTTTCAGTTGTTTGAAAATGAAACAAGAAATCCAAGAAAAAAATTATCGTGAAACAAAACACTTAACCAAAGACGAATTGCGCAACCTCCTCCACGAAAAAACGGAAATAATACACCAAAGAGAACAAAACGAAAATTATGGGCAACCGTAGCGGTTGCCCATACTCCAGTAATATTCCTTTAACCAAACCTTAAATCAAATGAAAAATAGTTTTATTATCGCATGTTTTATTGCCCTGACGGCAACAGCATATACACAGCAGACAAACACAGAAACATTCGACAGTTCATGGGAATCGCTCGAACAATACCGCTGTCCCGACTGGTTTAGAGACGCTAAATTCGGCATCTGGACTTGCTGGAATCCCTACACCGTGCCGGCTCAGGGCGATTGGTACGCGCGAAATATGTACATCGAAGGTTCGAAACATTACAACTATCACGTCGAACATTACGGACATCCTTCAAAAGTGGGTTACAAAGATATTATCGAGATGTGGAAAGGCGAGAAGTTCGACCCTGAAAGTATGGTTGCCCTCTTTAAGGAAGCCGGAGCGAA
>JAIROD010000019.1 GCA_031257725.1 Planctomycetaceae bacterium
ACGGAATCGCAACAACTGCCTATTCTAAAATGGTGAAAATTTCCATGCCCGCATGGTACAATATTTAAACAACTTCGTAACAGTCTATTTTTATTTTCAACCTATTAATTAATAGTTAATAGTTAACGCCCCCGTGTTGTCAGTTAACGACGGGGTTTACCCCGTGTTTTTAGTTAACGCGGGGTAAGCGTAACTGTCTATTTTAATTGTAACTATTCAGTCGCGGTCATGTTCCTTTTTCTGTCCCGTTAGGGACAACCTATTGGTAGAAAATGATGTCGATTAAAAACGCTCGTCACGTTAGGGACGAAATATTGGTAGAAAAACACTACCAAGATGTCGTCCCTAACGGGACGAACATTTTTAATCGACCTCGTTTGCTGCCAATATGTTGTCCCTAGCGGGACTGAAATACCAATACTCATCGTAATCAAATAATCCCCCAAAATAGGAAATAATCAGGAAAAATGAATAAATTGCTCTGGAATTGTTTTCAGAAAATTGTCATAATCCGACACGTTTTTTGTTTTCCGAAATTAAAGAGTTCCATGATATTGCCGTCAACACGACTGACGAAAATGGTAAAAACAGACCGAATATGTCGTTGGTTCGGCGTGTTCATTTTGATCTTGGTTTATTTTGTATTAACAGCACCAAATCATCTTTGTGATGTTGCCGCTCAAGATGCCGACCTCCGGCAACCGTCAATTGATATCCGTTTTCATAACGGCAACGAAATATTTTCACCGCAAACTCCGGTCACCATTGAAGTTTTGCCTAAATTGCCGCCGGTTCCCGATACTTTATTGAATGAAAAAGGATTAGTGTTGACTGTTGCGGTTACCAAAAAAAGTCAATCCGGAGAAGCGTCAACAGCGTCAACATTGCCTGCTACCGAGTTGGAAATTCAAATTCCCATTCTCCCGAACAGTCCTTGGTTTCCCGTTTCCTTTCTCGCCCCAACCGAAGAGGGAATTTATGACATTGCCGTTTCTCTACAACGTAAAAATGAACGTCCCGCCAATCAATCAGGTCATTCAATTCTGAATTTTCCGGCGAATCCGTTGCAACGGCGTTCTCCGAAAATAATTGCCGGTGCGACAGTTCAATGCGTTGTGCTTCGGCAAATTCCGTTTCCGCGACCGGTTGGTCATTTGGATTCGATGAAAAAAGAACTCCTCGAAACAGTCGATACAACAAATCCCGCATGGTGGAAAAAACGGCTTTATATTCCAAGTCTTCCCAAAATCTCCAGCCTGCCAACTCCCAAAATCCCTGAATTTCCCAGATTAACCGGTTTTCGGGAACGCTCCAAAACAACAACAGCAATATCGGAATCGGAAAATACTCAGACAGAAAAAACGGAAAAAAAATCAATCAATAAAGATAACACAGAAAAATTATTAGATGAATTGTATCGCCAATGGAAAAATGGAGTTTCCGGACGATTAGGAAGCGGACACCTTCTGGAAATGTCAACAAATCTTACACCATCATCGCCATTTCCGCATTTTTCCATATTATCTGCTGTTTCCGTATCTAATACCGCTGAATCGGTTAATGAATCATGGGAAGCATTGCCGTTGCCGGTACAGAAAACCGGTCAACCGCATCTTGTGGAACTGGATTATCCGGTAGAAATTCCGCAAACACTCAGTATCGGTGTTGTCGAACTTTTGAATGACGGTGATAAAGTTATTCCTGTTCTGACGGCAGAGTCTGGAATTTATGTTGCGGAAGAAGTTGTTTCGGATCAGGGTTCGGGGCGGATTGTAACTCATCGCCTTCTCTTTTGGCCCAAAACAAAACAACCCATGTTGCTTCTGGTTAACCGCGATCGTCAACACGATGCACAATTCGGCGATGTACGGCTTTATCAGATTGATTCGAATCAGATTGATAAAAACAATGCTCATTCCGTTCCGCCGTCGGAAGAAACACCAACGCTAATCCCGAAACCGTTCAATGGATTACCGCAACGGCTTGTTCTTGGTTATCTTCATCGTGCTGATTTTCTGAACAAATTAAGTTCATCCGCCGACATTCAACCGCACGAAAATTCCGTAATCAACTGGCAGGTTTTGTATGAAAGTTCGGTACGAATTATTGATTCGCTTCATCGATGCGGTTACGACGGCGCAATGATTAACGCCGTTTCCAACGAATCCATGCTTTATCCGTCTGAAAAACTTGGAACCGTAACCGCAAAGGATTCACTGGAACTTTTGTTTCGTTTTTTTGACCGTGAACAGTTGACCTTGATTCCAACAATTGATTTTAACTTCCCGATTCCGGAAATTGAAATCATGTTACAAACCAATCCGGCGTTGGCAAGAGAATTGCTTTGGTCGGAACCAAACGGAATACCTCGATATAATTTATTACATCCGCTTGTCCAAAAAGCGATGCTTGATATTATTCATGAATTAACTGAACGATATTCCGGACATCCGTCGTTTGGCGGTATTACGATTCTCCTAACGCCTGACGGTTCCGCCCGATTGCCGTTGATTCATCGGGAACTGGACGACTGGACATTTCAACAATTCCTGCAAGAAATTCAACACCGGAATTTGCCGACCGAATTTAATGTTCCCCAAGAATTGACCGCAACCGTTTTGAACCGGCAGCAAATGTTACAACGTAACGCCGCCAGAGCGCAATTTGTTCAAAATGATCCGAAAGCGTGGGAGGCGTGGATACGATGGCGGACGCGAATAATTCGCGATTTTTACGGTCATGCCGCAAAAGTTGTTACTGAAAAACGGTCTGATGCCAAACTTTGTCTTTCCGCCGGAACGTTGTTGGATCATCCTGATATTCGTTCTTATTGTTTACCGAATTTATCCCGATGGCCCTCTCCGGTTTATATTTTGAGAATACTCGGTTTCGATCCAATATTGCTGACAAAAATTCCTTCATTGATATTTCTTCGTCCCAGCCGCATTTCAAGTACGCCGGATTCGCCGGACTCGGCGGGTTATTGCGAATTTGATTCTGCTGAAAACGCAATTCCTTTTCTAAAAGACGGCGGCATATCGGGAACCTTGTTTTATCACGATTCACAATATGGTTACGTAACAATTCCCGCCGGATTGCGAAATCGGCGGCGTTTTGTCAAACAGTTGGTACAATCGGATGTAGGAATGTTTGTTGACGGCGGGCGAACACTTCCCAACGGGGGGGAAGAAATATTGTACGGATTTTTAGCCGGTTTTCGTCAACTTCCGGCAATTCCGTTTCAAACTTTTTCGGCAAAAGATGCGGCTGGTGAAAAAACACTTCAACCGATTACGGTACGTTATGCCCACACGGCGCAGGGATTGATTATTTATCTTGTCAATGATGCTCCGTTTAGTGTTGCGGCGGAAACGGTTATTTCCGCTGCACCGGAAAGTTCTCTAATGGAATTAAGCGGATACCGTACCCTAGAATCAATCACTGTTCGTAATAATCATCTGGTATGGCAAACGGTTCTTCAACCGTATGATTTTATTGCAGTAATTATCAATGATGCGAAAGCGGTGATTCGGGATGTCCATGTAATACGTCCTCCGGCAATTTGCGGAACAAACGGATTACTCAAACGAAAAGTAGAACAACTCAGTCAACAAATTCACACCGTTCATAGCGGAATTCTCTGGGAAAAACTCAATAATCCTAATTTTGAAACAACAGGCGGTGAATCGGGTGAAATGACCGGTTGGAAACGCTTCGGGTCGCCTTTACTGACCGCACAACTCGATTCCGAACGGAAAAACTCCGGTCAACACAGTTTGAGATTAACAGGAATATCCGGTATCGAAAAAGAGTCGGGTATGATTCTTAGCGAACCATTCGAGCCTCCAACAACCGGACAACTTTTTATCTCCCTGTATGCCGGAATCAGTGAAAATGTTATAGAAAAACCGGGTTCGCTGCCGTTGGAGGTTGTTCTTTCCGCACAGAAACAAGGTGAACCGTTATTCCTTAGCTATCGGGTGGAACCGGTTTTTCTGCCGCTTCTGATTAAATCGTTGCCGCAATACGGAGTGCGTTGGTATCGGGTTATCGTTCCGTTTACTCAACTTCCGACAACAGGACTAAATGATTTTCGTATCGGGTTTCGTTTGTACGGTGCGGGAACAGTCTGGATTGACGACGTAACACTTTACCGTATGACGTTTACTTCAAATGAAATCAAAGTATTACAACAAATTGCCCTCGCTGCCGACAACCGTTGTTCCTCTGACCGTGTTTCTGATCTTCTTTCCATTCTCGAAGGATATTGGGTACAATATCTTTTCCGTCATATTCCGCCGGTTCCGTCAATACCGATTCCGTCAACATCAATTCCCGCAACACCAACACAACCATCAGCAATAACCGCCAAAGAAAACAAACCCTATACCTCTCAAGTTTCCGTAACACCTCCTGATTCATCGCCGCCGAAGAAAGAAGAACAAAGCATTTTCAGCCGTGTCAAAAGTTGGCTTGTGAAGTAATTCCGGTAACTATTCAGTCGCCAACCGCCCCGAAGGGGCAATCGGCAATAGCGTAGGGCAACGCCCTACGTAAGGAATCACCATGAGAATAAGCCCTGAAAGGGCGAAAGCAACATCAGAAAT
>JAIROD010000430.1 GCA_031257725.1 Planctomycetaceae bacterium
ATTTTGGGGCTTCCCAAAATCATTTTGGGGCTTCCCAAAATCACTTTGGGGCTTCCCAAAATCATTTTGGGGCTTCCCAAAATCACTTTGGGGCTTCCCAAAATCACTTTGGGGCTTCCCAAAATCATTTTGGAAGTCCCGATTTTATTTCGGGAATTGTAATAGGGCATCTCTCATAATTCAATTTTTTATTTTCAACCCATTAATTAATAAATTAATAGTTAATGACGGGGTTTAGCCCGTGTTTTGAAGTTAAGTCGAACAACGCGGGGCAAGCTCACAACGTTAACTTTCGGTAAATTCTGAATGATGAGAGATTTCCAATAGTTAACGACGGGGGGTACCTCATGTTTTTTGGTTAAGTCTAACAACGCGGGGCAAGCCCACGCCGTTAACTTTCGGTAAATTCTGAATAATGAGAGATTTCCAATAGTTAAACGACGGGGTTTACCCCGTGTTTGGGGGTTAAGTCTAACAACGCGGGGCAAGCCCACGCCGTTAACTTTCGGTAAATTCTGAAATATTGGAAATTCCCGATTGTTTTTTCTGTCAAATTGATTATAGGGCATGGGGGCGGATGGAACTTGGCGGACGGTAAAACTTGGTGATTGAAAGAGGTTTTCGGAGATTTATCTGATATTGCTTTGATTTTTTTCGGCTTGGATAAGTTTTTTCCAATTACTCTCTTGTGGGATGATATTGTTTTTCTCCAAACGGTTCAAGACGAATTCCGCCTGATTTATAGTTGCGGCGGCTTCTTCGAATTTTCCGATGAGTCGGAATGCGGTTGTCATCCGAATCAATGCGTCCAATGATTCCGGTTTGTTCTGATAACGGGTTGCAACAATACTCAAAGCCGAAATTGCTTGCTCATAGCGTTCCATATCCATCAAAACCGAACCGGCATCAAACAACGCATTCCGCAACATTAATTGTTCCGATTCGGTTAAATCCATTGCTTCCTGACGTTTCACCAACAGTTCTTCTGTTTTTTGAATATGAACCAACGCTTTTCCACGTTCAATATTGGCGTTTTCCAAAAGTTGCCGACGGACAGCCTCCAACACCGATTCGTCCGCCGATTTCGATAGTTCCGTTGCTTGCTGCAAATAGGCTTGTGAAAGATAATAATGGGAGTCTGCTGTTTGAACGGCGTTGGGATAATTTTTAACGGCATCTTCCAGATAAGGGATTGCTTCGGCAAAACGTCCGCGTTCAAAAAACAACTTTCCCAACGCAAACATCGAATCCCGATAAACCAACGACGACGGCGCATATTCGTCGATTAAATTCAGTTGGAGTATTCCCCTAGCCTTTTCCCATTCCTTTTTCTCAATATAAGCCCGACTCAAAATCATCCGAAGACGCGGCACCAATGCGTGATTCGGATAATATTGAAGGGCTTCTTCCAAAATATCCACAGCGTCATCCAATGCGTCAATATGAAGATACATCTCGCCAAGATAAAGATAAACCTCAGGACGATGTTCATTAATCGTGATTCGCAGAAAATGCTTATACTGTGGAATTGCACGACGATAGTCTTTGCCCAATCTGAAATTTTCCGCACTTCGCCAAAGCCAATCACTAAAATCACTGGATTCATAATCGACTTGACTGAGTTCGGCAAACGCTGCACCGGAACGCCGATATTTGGCGTAGGATTCACGCAATAGTTCATCGCCGACGGAACCTAGTGTTGCGTCCGCCTGCCGACGAAGGTGGACTGCCCACGATTCGTAAGCGTCTCCGCGAAACCGCGCCGCTTCCGCCGTCGGCATCACCCCGCGCAGAAAATAAAGAAGAGTCATCGCTTCCTTGTATTCTCTCAATTGAATATTATTGCGAATGATTTCACGGCAACGTTCCAGTATTGCATTTTTGGAAAGCCAAAAACAAGCGTAATTCGGTTCTTTCCGGATGGTCTCCAATGTTCGGGCATAACCGCGTAATGAGGATTCCGCTCGTCCGAATTTCCGTTCGATTTCCGCCCAAAGAAAATCAGCCGCCGCCGCTTCAGGAGTTTCGGGGAATGTTTCCGTTAATTTGAGATAAATTTCCTGTGCTTTTGCCAGATCACCCATTTCATCATAACAAATCCCTTGCAGCAATTCCGCGTTGCGAAGCCAACGTTGAACCGATAATTCCAAACGTCGCGCTTCCTGAAAATGCTCCAACGCCTCCCGATATTTTTCCATTGCCTGTTCCTGATACTTTTGCGCGTTCATTTGAACCGGATCAAGTTGCGGTTCCGTTCTCAAACTTCCGGCTGGAAATTCCGATGGAATCGGAGCTTTTTCTTCCGTCTGTTCAGAAGGAAGAACAATAACACGATCAACCGAATTCGGTAAAGCGTTCACATTTTGTCCATAACGGTTGGAAATTCGGCTGCGGATGGAAGTGAGCCGACGGGAAAGGTTGGAATCAGTGGAAGGGTCGGGAAGATCGGAATCGGTCGGAATGGGAGGAATGACCGCCGACAACGAATGAACCGGCTCAATCGGCGATACCGGAGCAACTGCCCACACAGAGGAATCAGGAAAATTCCTCGTTCCGTTCATCGAATTGTTCGGCAGCAACTTTTCACGATTCTCCCTATCTTCTTCCGTTGGATTTCCCAAAGGATTAATCGGTGTTCCATTCGGGTTCTGATTTTCCGGAAAAACCGGCTCCAACGGCAAAACATCGGGAGTTGACGGAAAAGGGTTGGGAGTTGATGGAGAAGAGTTGGGAGTTGATGGAAAAGGGTTGGGAGTTGATGGAGAAGAGTTGGGAGTTGACGGAAAAGAGTTGGGAGTTGACGGAAAAGAGTTGGGAGTTGACGGAAGAGGAGTTGGTTTAACCGGAACCGGCGCAACCGGCAACTCCCGGTTCAGTAAAACCGGATTCCGATTATTTTCTAAATCAAGGCTCTGTTGTCGTAATTTCCTCGCTCTTAAAAGAGCAATTTGACCGCGAACAAAATGTCGCATGGTTCGGAAACGATCAAGTTGCGGGATTTTCTCAAGAATTTGTTCGGCATTGTCTGCTTCGCCAAGTTGAATAAGAATCATTGACCGAAGAAAATCACCTTCCTCTTGTTCTTCTTCAGTGGTGATCGGATCATTCTGAAAAGCTTGCAGATATCGAAGCGATTCATGGAAATCTGGGGTGGGTTCGAGAAAATAGGAATGAGCCAAAAACCAATAAATCCATTTTTTATTGGGCGAATCCAATTCCAACGCCTGTTGAAGCGGTTCACGGCATTGAGTCAATTCTCCACTCAGATACAAACTTTTTCCCAATAAAAAAAACCCTTCGGCACGGCGTTCAGGGATAAACCCGTAGGCGGCGGAATCGCGTAAATAATTTGCGGCTGCCCAATAATACGGTTGCCGATCTTTTTCCCAAGTGTTTTCTGCCATAGAACATGTTGCTGCGCCGAGAACAAAAAAGAGACCGGTGCGTGTCGGAACATCGTGCGGCGAAATAAATTTAAGCATTTCCTCCGATAACTGTTTCGCTTTAGAATACGAACCAAGATCATAAGTTTTGAGTACCAATTCAAGAGTGGGGCGATTGATATAGTTGACGAAATAACGTATGGTCAAACCGGCAAAAGTGAGCAAGAGGAGAGAGACAACAATACCGATAACTAAGGCAATCGCAAAATGTTCTTTTGCCCAATCAATACAGTCATCCCGAAAATCAAGAATAATATCGAGTAGAACATTGCCGGTTGAAATACTTTCTTCTTCATCGGATTCTTCGTTTTCGTCAAAATTTTTCTTTCCCGTCGATTCCGTATTTTCATCGTCGTTGGTAACCGGTTGTTTCTGTGGTCGCCGACGTTTTTTCACAACGGGTACGACATTTTCTTCGTCATCATCTTTAATTCGTGCCATGAGGAAACGATAATGATTTTCTCAAATCAGGTCAAGAGAAAAAAATAAAGGGGAATTTCTCATCATTCAACATTTACCGAAAGTTAACGGCATGGGCATGCCCCGCGTTGTTAGGCTTAACCCCCAAACACGGGGTAAACCATGTCGTAAACTATTAACTATTAATTATACAGTCAACGGCATGATATTGGTTGTTTTGTTTGATTCAAGAGGTAGGCAACCGTTGCGATTGTGGGTGAAAATCCTTCGGCGAAGGGTTTTCACCCACAGTCGCAACGGTTGCTCTGGTTTTCTCATTTCCGTCCGCACACAGGGGCAAGTCGGCGATCTCCGTATTAGTGTATTTAGTAAAAATGTTTCGGCGAAACATTGCCTACCTGCTGTTTATTGACCCGATGATAAATACTAGACATTTTCCCTACCCCCTTCAACATTCCCCCCAAACCATAAACATTGAACCACCAAGGCGAACAAGTCGCACCAAGACATCGTAACAGACAATCTTTGTGCGCCTTCATCGCCTTGACGGTAAAATAATAAAAGTATAAAGTAAAAAGTTCCCTTATGTAGGTTTGGTCATTTCAAGTTAGAGAAAATGTCTGTTAGTATCTATTCAGTGGTGTTTGGTTGTCTTTCCGAATATTCCCGTCCCGTTAGGGACGACATCTTGGTAGAAAAACGGTATAACAAAATGATCCGCGTCCCGTAGGGACGCAATATTGGTGAAATTTATGCTTGGTGTTTTTTCTACCAACATTTCGTCCCTAGCGGGACGAGTGTTGTTGATTGACCTCGTTGGCTACCAAGATGTTGTCCCTACGGAACAGAAAAAGGAACATTCACCGCTACTGAATAGTTACCAGAAAAGTATCTATTCAGTGGTTTGATTGTATTTCCGAATATTCCCGTCCCGTTAGGGACGACATCTTGGTAGAAAACGGTATAACAAAATGATCCGCGTCCCGTAGGGACGCAATATTGGTAAGATTTATTGATTGATTCCTGATTTTACCAA
>JAIROD010000512.1 GCA_031257725.1 Planctomycetaceae bacterium
GTAACTATTCAGTAGCGATTCTATTATTTATCGGGAATCTCTCGTCATTCGGAATTTACCGAAAGTTAACGGCGTGGGCTTGCCCCGCGTTGTTCAACTTAACCCTAAAACACGGGGTAAACCCTGTCGTTAACTATTAACGGGGAATCTCTCATCATTCGGAATTTACCGAAAGTTAACGGCGTGGGCTTGCCCCGCATTGTTCAACTTAACCCTAAAACACGGGGTAAACCCCGTCGTTAACTATTAACGGGGAATCTCTCATCATTCGGAATTTACCGAAAGTTAACGGCGTGGGCTTGCCCCGCGTTGTTCAACTTAACCCTAAAACACGGGGTAAACCCCGTCGTTAACTATTAACGGGGAATCTCTCGTCATTCGGAATTTACCGAAAGTTAACGGCGTGGGCTTGCCCCGCGTTGTTCAACTTAACCCTAAAACACGGGGTAAACCCCGTCGTTAACTAATTAAAAAATGAATTATTAGAGATGCCCTACAGAGAACACGTAGATGTTTTTATGAAATATTCTCCTCTGCAAACTCTGTGGTCTCTGTGGTTAATAAAAAAAGCGGACTCAATAGGCAAGGCTTGCCAATCGAGCCGGTCCGGCAACTTCAAGGTCTTCCGAAATATTCTGACCTAACGAAAAAAAACGCAGCGGTAACATATTTGTTTTGAGAAATTGATAAAGATCGGTTAAACCTATCGCTTCATCCAATTTCGTAAACGTTAAATCTGTCGGCGCCAACGGTTTGAAACGGAGAAAAGTTTCTGAAAGTGCGGCGGCATGAGTTGTTGCGGAAAATAAAAGATGAACCTCGTCAACTTTTGCCGCATCAAGCATCGCGCCAAGCATTTGAAGTTTGGTTGTGTTTTTTGGATTCGTACCCGGAGTATCGAGCAAAACCAAATCGCACGTCGCTAATCGTGCCAAAGCGGTTTTCATCCGAAACGGTTCCGAAACGGTTTCCATTGGCAGCCCAAGCATTTCCGCATATTTTCCAAGTTGTTCTGTTGCCGCAATCCGAAACGTGTCAATGGTAACCAGTCCAACCCGTTTGAATTCTTTAAGCCGATAATGAGCGGCAATTTTGGCAATTGTTGCCGTTTTGCCCACTCCGGTTAAACCGAGAAACGCAATTGTTTTACGTTTACCGTCCAATAAATCAATCGGTCCCCCAAACCGAACGGATTCTGTGAATAATGCGATAAGACTACGTTGTAAAATGGTCGGATTGAGTTCTTCGGGGGTGAGTTGGTGCCAAACGCCCAGCGGAACCGGTTGCCAAGATATTTTTTGAATATCCGCATTGAGCGACGATGTTTCTGAACGAAAATATTGCGGAACCGGCGGAGTCAACACCGTTTCATACGGATTCGTTTGAAGCGGTTGCTCCGCCGGAGGTTCTGTTTTTTGTTGCGCCGCGTCCTCATGGTTTTCCGATGCGGTAATTTCAAAAAAATGTTGACGGCGAAGCCCGAACAGGCGTGAAATTTCCACTTCCCGCGTGTGCATAATTTTAGCGTGTTCACCAAATTCTTCATGGATTTGGCGAAGACCGTCTTGTAAGGTCTCGGCGCGGAATGTTTTGATGTTCATCGCGGGTTCTTGCGCGTTTTAACGGCAAATCCTTTATAAAGCAAAAAACTGTTTTCAACACGAAATACACGAAAGATACAAAAATGATAACAAAAAATTTTTCGTGTGTTTCGTGTTGAAAAAATTGTAATATTCCACTGAATAATTACAAAAAATTAAAATTAAAATAGACCGTTGTTTTTTATTTCATTAATTTTGGTAATGATGCTTCAATTTTTTTGATCAATCTTAATTAGATACCGGAAACTGCCTCATTGATAATACCGATATAAAACGAAAAAAGACGAAAAATGATAAAAATGATACAAACCGCAATACAACCATAAACCGCAAAACCGCCGCTAACAGATAAGATTTTCAAATTGAGTAATGATTCCTGAAAATACTGATCCGTTAATTTGTGCATCAATTCCGGTAAATTTCCCGACTGTTCACCGGAATCAACACTTGAAAGTAAATCATCGTCTAAATATTCTGCCGCCTGAAATGCGTCCGCGAGTGTACCGCCGTTTTCCACTGTATCGAGAATCACCGGTAATTGATCGCAAATCGGTGCAAAGCCGGAACCTTGAAACGAAAGCGTCAACGCACGAGAAACATCCATTCCGGTACGCATGGTTAAATGTAACCCCCACGTCAACCGCATCAACGCAAGCGTTTTCAACATCCTACCGATTTTGGGAATCCGAAGAAGAACATAATGAACCGGTCGGCTGCGTTGAATATTGCCTTTCAGAAACCGGTACAGAAATACTCCCAGCGATCCGGTTACGGCAAGAAAAATAACGTAACGAACAAATCCCGTTATGCCGACAAGCCCCCAACCAAGTAAATCAACTCGTTGTCCGGTGAGCTGTTCAATAACGCCAAGCACCAAAATCATAATACCGACAATAATAATCGCAACTATAAGTTCAGTAATCGGCAATGTCAATGATTTGAGAAAATCACGGCGAATCTGAATCATTTGGTCATAATAGTCGGCTAAGTCTGTGAGCATTTCACCGAGATGACCGGATTCTTCACCCACTTCGATCAATGCCGTAAACATTTCTCCGAGTTGTTTTTTGAATGGTCGGAGCGATTCGGCAAGAGAATAACCGTTTTCCAATGACACGGCGACAGATTGCCAGAGTTTCGAATGGCGTTGCCGTGAAGCCTCACGTTTCACCGCGTCAATAAGATTAAGTCCCGCGTTGACGGAAATACCCACCCGACGACAAAATCCCGATAACTGTTTCATAAATTTAGAAAAAGTGTGAAGTCTATAAAACCTTACAGTAAAAAGTAAAAGTAAAAAGCGTTTTCGCAATCTCCACTGAATAATTACCATTGTATTTATTCAGTAGTTTGGTTGTGTTCCTGAATTTTTCCGTCCCGATAGGGACGCCCTATTGGTAGAAAAAATGTAATTAAAAAAATCCGCATCCCGTAGGGATGCAATATTGGTAAGATTTATTGATTTATTGATTGATTCCTGATTTTACTAACATATCGTCCCTAACGGGACGAACATTTTTAATCGTAATCGCTTTCTACCAATATGTTGTCCCTATCGGGACAGAAAAACGAACATTCACCGCGACTGAATAGTTACGTAAAAGAACAACAAAAATTTTCGTGTCTTTCGTGTTTAAATTGGTTATTTTATTTGATTGGCGTAATAGACCTTTTCATCTTGCCGGTAACGGCATGGCAAGACTTTGGAGATTGGTTGTTACGGTAATGGTTGCGTTGTTGTGTGAAAAAACAAAAACGCCGTTCGGCATCGGGCAAAATTCCATAAACGGATATTCCGAACCCGAAATCTCACAAACCGCTCGGGCAACCGGCCGCCCAAAATAAAACCAACCCTCACGATATTCCGAAACCGTTAAAATAATTTTCGTTCTCTTTTTCTCGTCCCATACCGCATTGTCCGCCAAACACCGTAAGTCCAACGGAAATAAAATTGTATCCGACTGTTTTTGAAGTTCATCAAGTTGCGGAATTGTTATCTCCGACCTCAATTTGCCAACCTGAAGCGTTATCGTAATTTTGCCTTGCAACTCCGGTGTTGCAAAAAATGTTTTGGGAATACGAATCTGCAAAACCGTTAACTCAAACGAATGTTCCCTGTGAAGCCCGTCAAACCACGTTAACCAGTTTTCAACTTGCTCTTTGCCTAAACTGCCGATTCGGAGTGCGGTTCTCTTTTCCGTTTCAAGAATATATTGATCCGCAATTTCTTTAACCTTTTTTAAGTCCGCAACCGTCCGAACCAGAAAAACCGCTTGGTAAAACTTTTCATAATCATAACGCTCCCAGTCCAACGCAATTTTTGTACGTTCTTCTTCGAGATTCTTAAATTGCGGATCATTTTTATGAAACGCTTTCAACTGTTGATCAATCCGTTTCACCTTTTCAAAAAAAGCGGTTGCCGGAAGAAACATTATTCCCTTCCGCTCATCTTCGATTATTTGTTCCCGTTCCGCACGGATTTCTTCAATAAGAACCGCTCGTTCAGGATAAGCGTCTAATGTAATCGTTTCAAGAAAATGGTCGTAAAGCCGTTTGGTTTCGGCAAAATTTGTCGAATGTTCTATTTCCGTCCGTAAATTTTTCAACGCCGTTTCAAAACGGAGAATTCGATGTCTCTCCGCCGCCAACTCCGTCAACTTATCACGTTGTTCTTTGGTCGAAGCCGTCGCGTCCGCATAAAATTTGTTAATGATTCGATCAATTTTTTCCGGTGTGTCGGCATGTTCAATCGAATAGATTGCCGTTTCAAACGCCCGTTCCGTTTCCCGTATAGAAAGCTCGCGTTTTTTCTCCGACGCTAATTGTTCAATTTCAGCAACGAGTTTTTTTGGAGTCAGGAATCCGCGATAATGTTTCAAAATATTTTCCACTTCTTCCTGTTTATTCGCATGTTTAATATTTTCCTGAACAGAAAGAAAATTTAAAAAATCTTTTTTAGATATAGAATTTTTTGCAACAAAAAATAGAACAGAACCTATAATCACAAAACTAACAACAGCAATAACCGCATTCAACCACCGTAATTCCTTTTCCAATTCGGTAATATGTTCCGTAATTTTGCCGCCGAGTTCTCCGCGATTGATTCCCCAAGTATCACGGAGTGATTTATATTCGTTCAGAATTTTCCGCTTCGACCTCGAACCGGACAGGACAACCTTTTCGTACATCATCTCGTCAATCTTCCGCACACTCCAATGAATCGGACGGATAATCGAATCGGGATTGGAAATTGAAACAAAAAACGTTTCCACCGCATCCTGTTTGCCGAATGTTTCAACAATAGACAGAATTTCCTGATTTCGTTCTGTTTCCAATGAGAGATCGGATAAATCCGATTTTGTCCGAACAACAGCAATCGGTTTGTCAATCCTATTGCCGTCCGGTGAACGCCGACGCAACTGATCAAGAAAACACCGGAGTTCCGCTGTCGGGTCAACATTTTTCGTACTATCAATCAACAGAAGCAACGCATCGCAATCGGTAAACCATTCATTGACTTTTTCCGCTTGTTCTAAATGGTTTGCCTCTGAACGATTTTGTTCCGAATAATTCGTTGGTTCCGAATAATTTGGAAATAAAAAATCCGATTCGCCGGCATAATCCAATGTTCGGATTTCCCACGCCATTCCGTTATTCAGCAACGAAAATTCGACAACGGAAATTTCGTGCGGTAATTGGTTGGGGGCGGTGCGGTTAATCAGAATAGAACCGTCGCCGGTTTTTTTACCATATTTCGTACAACAATCGAGCAGGGCGGTTTTTCCGGCATTTTTCATTCCGAAAATTCCTAATCGGCGTTCCTTAAACCGTCGATTCCGAATAAAGAGCGATTCATAAGTTCCTGCCAAACGGGAATGTTCACCGTCCCATAGCCAAAGTTCTGTTGCGTGTCCAATCCGTCCCTGATTGAAAAATTCCTGTAATTCCCGCTCATTGTAGGAATGTTCACGGTTAAACCGGTCATTTTCAAGAAACGAATATAAAGGTTCCCGTAACATATTGCTAAAAATGATAAATCGTAACGGTCAGTTTTGGTTTTCAATCTCAACCCCGCCGGAGATGCGAAATGCCCTGCCGTAGATTGCATACGCTCCGCCTACGCGGTTAGACACTCTTGTCCCTGCGGGACTAATATAAAATAACGTATCACGAAAATTCCACTGAATAATTACAAATTCATAAAAAAAGCCAACCTCTTTAACAGGCGGCTTTGTTTCATTTTGGGGTTGATTGACGAAAAAAGCCATGAACGATTTTGCTCACGGCTTGTCAGGCTTGTATTGCTATGACCAAACGATTACCGAAGCCGTTTCGGTGCGCCGCCGGAAACGCCAACCATCATCAGTTATTGCAAAATAATTAAAATGGTTCATATTACACCATTCGCTTTCAAAAAAATCGAATGGTGATTATTTTATTACGTCGTTTTACTTTGTCAAGCAGGAGGTTTTTAATTGGGATTAGAGTTTTCTACACAATCTGTCGTCCCTAACAACGGAACGAAATTTTTTAATCGCATCGTTTGCTATCAACATATCATCCTTAACGGGATAAGGAAATTAAATAGACTATTACAATGAAACACGACAATACGTTTGAGAAAATTTTAGAGACGCAGTCCCCGTTTGTGAACATTTTGCAATTATTTGATTTTTTGCCGAATGTTTTTTTTCACATTAAAGATATTCACCGAAAATTTCTTTGGATGAATGTTGCTCTTCGGGAGCATTTAGGGGAAAAAGAAGAGAGAGGTTTTCTTAACAAGACGGACTTGGATTATTTTGACCCGAATTTAGTTGTTTTGTATCAACGTGAAGATAACGAAGTTATTACAACACGCCGTCCGATTCTCAATCAACCTTGGTTTGTTCCCGGTCAGAATAATGAACAGAAATGGTTTATCTCCAGTAAAATTCC
>JAIROD010000804.1 GCA_031257725.1 Planctomycetaceae bacterium
AAAGCATACGGTTAATAAAGTGTCATCCCTGCGGGATTAGACAATAGAATCATTCAAACCAAATGCAATTGGTACAGGAATGATGAGAAAACGGATTGATGATAAAATAGACAGTTACAAAAACATTCCCTCCAACAATCAGTATTTTTAGAAATTTCAATTACAAATAATGTCTTCCGCCGATAACGATAAAAAAATTTGTTCCAATCCGGCTAACGAAAATATTTTTCGTGTTTCACTTCTTGGAGCTGAAGGAACGGGCAAGAGTTGTTTTCTTGCCGGTCTTGCATTTCTTGGGTTTGATCCGCATCAGGCGTTACTCAAAATCTATCCGCAGGACAGCGAGACGGCTCGTTACTTAAATTCGCTTGATCGGGCGTTTCAAAACGGGTTGTTCCCTCCGCCGACCAATATCACCTCTGTTCTGAATTTCAATTTACACCTTCCGCGAAGCCGAACGGTGATGAATATTCTAACGGTGGATTACCCCGGCGAGGATTTCCGTCATGCAATTAATGATGTAACACCGGAACGGGCGGCACAATTCAGCAGTCATCTTTTGGAATCCGATATTGTTATTTTACTCATTGATGTTACGGACGTTTTCGACGGTAACAAGGAAAAACAGGCAATTATTCGCGAAAAACTCCGTGCATATCTGAACGCCGCCTACGAAGCGGTTCAACATCATGAGAAGACCGCAAAACAACGTAACAAGAAAATTGATATTTGTATCGGGATGACCAAATGCGATCTGTTGCCGTTTTATCAACAGATTATTCGTTCTTCCAACGGCGGCGGGCGTATTGTCCGGCAATTTCTGAACAGCCGTTGGAAAAATTTTGAACACATTCTTCGTGATGGAACAAATATTAAAAACATCCGCTATTTCGGGCTTTCCGCCGTAGGAACCACTGATCACGAAACCGGAAAACCCGTTAAAGGACAAATCAAACCATTCGGATATGAACCCATGTTCCGTTGGATTGCGGAACGTTCCACGAGAATTTCGTCTCGAAAATTCAAACGTTGTTGTTTTCGATTTTTATTAATTACGTTTATTCTCCTTGCGTCAGTTCTCACGGTATGCTATGGTCAGCGGTTTATTGATCGGGTTCGGGAACAGGATCAGTTGGCGATCTTAAGCGATGAAAATATTACTGTTGTGCAAAAATTGGAGCAAACGCATTTTCCGGTAACAGACAATGTAACCAATCAACGTAACAGTTTAATTGATACTGAGTTGAACCGCCTTAAAAATACAATCAAGCAGACCAACAATGAACAAACATTAGGTGAAATCCGTGAAGAGTTAAAAATGTTCGATAATATTGACGTTGAAGAGCGGAGAGCCGAACTCGATAAACTTAAAACGGAAATTGATAATAAATCAATCGAAATTGAGTTTAAACGGGTTCGTGATTATTTTGATTCCCGCAACGAACTATTTTCTGAAACGGCGGAACAATTTCTTGCCCGTTATCCGTTATCGGTTCAGGCTGACGAAGTTCGTCATCTTCAAAAACAATATGAAAACGAAAAAATAAAAACAGAACGTAACAGGATTGGTCAGATTGCAATTACAAATATTGAATCACTTCGGGAAAAAAGCCGGAGAATTTTCACTTTTCTTGAAAAGTACGAAAATCGTCTTAATCCGGTTGAAGCGTCGGCGATAAAGCGTGCTGCGGAGTTGGCAAAACAATTTACGGAACGCCATAATTATTCGGTAACTATAAATCAGTACGGCGGATTTGCTTATGAGGAGAAACAAAATGTTTCCGTTTATATTAACAAGGATAAGGTTGTTTCACATTATTCCAACGGAAAAGTCAAAATAGTTTCTCCCGGAACGTTATTTTTTATAACATGGCAATGCGGCGATACGATTCGTTTGGAACTTCAGGGTTATGGCGTGTACGATTTTGAAACTGCCGCCGGTTACACAAACAGCAGTCCCATTTCATTGCGTTGCCTGAACCAAAAAATCCGTTTGTTACCGAAAAGTGCCGGGACATGGGATTGGGGGTTACCGAAACGAATGAGTTCGGACGGCTATTTTATAAAATGTACAATTCAAGATATAAAGGATGAACACTGGAAAGCGTTTGAAAATTATATCATGCCGGGTGATCATTGGCAAAACGCCAAAGAAGAATGATTAAAGAAAAACGATTGAGGAAAAACGATTGAGGAAAAAATATGAAAATATTGGAATTACCGTATATTTGTTTTGGACGGAACAAGGATAATATAACGGATTTTTATGCAATCAAGGAACAGTCGCCGTTGATTCCCGACGAAATAGTTACACTTTTTCGCGACCATATTGCTAAAAGTATTCAATGGGAGAGTTCGGAGGAAACGTCGAAGTATGCGGATTGTTTTCTGATTTGGCGTGTAAACCGTTCCGGTTTTTTGTTCGCAAAACTTGCCGACGGCGGCTGTGATTCCTTACAACGCAACCATTCAATCCAAATGGACGCTGTTTATCTGACCAACGAACAATTACCGGACGCTGCGCAACGCAAAGCATTATTTTTCGCATCGCTCTGTTTTTCTTCTGTGTGGGAATATTGGGAAAAACGCCGGATATTGCAACCGGTTGACGAAAGTACTCTTCAGGTTGCGGAAATTTCAGAAAAGTTACTGGAATTTTTTTCGGCAACGGCGTTACCGGTTCATTCGTTGTTTCTCGCCGCTCATCAATATTTTACGCCGTGCGGAGTTGATCGGATTGTTTACAATATTCACAACGACAACGATTTATTGAACACAAAACCCATTCCGGTTGAAATAAAACCGGTTAATTATCCTATTCCATCATCGGAATATCCATTACGCCCTACATTTTCTCTGATTCAATATGTCCTATCGATAATTATTGTTTTCTTAATATTGGGTATGGGCGGAATGAGTTGGACGGCATGGCAGTGGGAGAATAAGGCACGGAAATTGCAGACGGATCGTGATTCGTTGCACATAGAATATATTAAAACAGAAATCTTGTTGGCGGAAGAAAAAGAAAAATCAAAAGAATTGGAAAAGAATCTTTTGGAACGTATTAACGAATTTAACAATACGAAAAATATCGCCGATAAACAGTTACAACAAATTCGGGAAAGTGTTTCTGTAATCAAAAAATTGGAAGATGAAATAAAGAAATTAAAAAAGGAACTTCAAGATTCTCGCCAAAATGCGGAGGAATCGCTTAAAAATGAAAATGAATCATTAAAAGACCAAAACGAACAGTTGAACAAAAAAATAGACCTCATACGTGAACACCTTGAAATTATCCACAATGAACTTTTACCGGAAAAATAATAACATGATTTGCGTTGTTAACGGCGGGGTTCACTCCGTGTTTGTACTGCGTTTGCTCCTGTCATGATTGCGTTGTTAACGGCGGGATTCACTCCGTGTTTGTACTGCGTTTGCTCCTGTCATGATTTGCGTTGTTAACGGCGGGGTTCACCCCGCGTTTGTACTGTGTTTGCTCCTGTCATGATTTGCGTTGTTCACGGCGGGGTTCACCCCGCGTTTGTACTGTGTTTGCTCCTGTCATGATTTGCGTTGTTAACGGCGGGGTTCACCCCGCGTTTGTACCAAGACGTGGTAAACCTCATCGTCAACGACCAAACAAAAATTCCGTCCCGATAGGACGACATATTGGTAACAAACTGTCAACGTATTTTTTCGCAACCTTCCGGTTGCGGCTCTGAAGCTCTGGAATTTCAGTTTAAAACAAATTTTTGTTTTAGAGAGTTCCTTTGGTGCTTGGAACACCGGATTGACGCGGGTCTGTTTCCACTGCCATGCGAACAGATCGGGCGGTTGCTTTGAAAAGAGCTTCGGCAATATGATGCGAGTTTTCACCGTAATGGAGTATCTGGTGTAAATTACACGCCGCCGCATTCACAAAACCTTGCCAAAATTCGCGGACTAATTCCGTATCAAATAAGCCGATTTTCTGTTTTTGAAATTCGACATTGTACACAAAACAGGGACGACCGGAAAAATCAATTGCAGTTGTTGCCAGTGTTTCATCCATCGGCAACGTGAAATGACCGTAACGACGAATTCCCCGCTTGTCTCCCAACACCAGTGTAAACGCCTGTCCCAACGCAATACCAACATCTTCAACAGTATGATGACCGTCAACATGAAGATCTCCTTGAGCATCAATGTTTAGATCAAGCATTGAATGCGCTGCAAAAAGCGTCAGCATGTGATCGAAAAAACCAACTCCGGTCGAAATCGCCGATATCCCATTGCCGTCAAGATTTAACGTCAAGGAAATTTGAGTCTCTTTTGTGTTACGTGTAATAGTTGCGGTTCTCATAATTTTTCAATTAAAAATTTTTCAATTAAATTAAGACATTGATCAATTTGTTCCTCCGTGCCAACGCTGATTCGAAGACCTTCACCCCACTGAGGGTAATCCATATATCGTACTAAAATTCCATGATTTTTCAAAAAGTCATAAATTGGTTTGAGTGAAATATCTTTTCGGGTGTTCCAGGTGAAATTGGCGTGTGAGGTTGGAACATCAAAGCCGAACCGGCGCATTTGTTCGGTGAGCCGTGTTCGGGTTGCCATAATTTTCGTGCGGTTTTCCGTCAACCAATCATCATCGCCGATAGCAGCGGTTGCGGCGGCAATCGCTAATGAATCGCAGTTGTAGGAATCCTTGACCTTCATCATCTGCGCAACCCATTTCGGAGAAGCAACAAGATAACCAAATCGTAACCCCGCCAACGCATACGATTTACTCAATGTCCGGCAAACAATAATCTTGTCACACTTTTCAACCAAATCAATACAATGTTCTTCCGCAAAATCGGCATACGCCTCATCAACAACTAAGGGACAGGATAAATGTTCCGCAATTTCCAATATTCGTGATTTCGGAATGACGGTTCCTGACGGCGAATTAGGATTCGGCAGAAAAACCAGACGAAGTTTTGATGTTGCAGCAAAAAACGTGTCAGGAAGCGTCCAATCGCTGTTAAATGAAACCGATTCACTGTCCGCTCCTTGAATTTCCGCAAGAGAACGATACAAAATATACGTTGGATACGGCAATCGAAGCAACTCGCCGCTGCCGACAAAAGTTCGAGTCAAAATGGTCAGTAAGTCGTCGCTTCCGTTGCCGCAAAGCACAGAGTCGGGATCAATGTTGAATTTTTTCGAAACAGCCATCCGAACCGCCGTTCCCACCGGATCGGGATAACGTGAAACCCCCAACGCCGCTGCCTGACGAATTGCGTCATAAACTTTTTCCGAAGCCCGATAAGGATTTTCATTGGTATTCAGTTTAACGTATTGTTGTCCGGCTTTCGGTTGTTCACCGGGAACATAGCCGTTCATCGCAATAATTTCCGGTCGAACATAGTGTTGCACGTGAATATTCCTGTTTTTTTGAATTTTTGTAAACAGACAAAACGAAAACATAACAGTCTATTTTAATTTTTCATTCCGTAATCAACAATGATCTATTTTTACCGTTATTTTCTATTAAATTGGTCACACTGTCAAGTTTCCGATTGACCGTTTGCGCTGATTATTTTCGGTTATCCGTATTTTCTGCGGATAAAAATAATTCTTTCATTCTGCGGATGGTTTCATCAAGTTTGGCTTGGTCGCCGATATTTTGTTGTAAAAATTGATCGATGATTGGTTTCATTTTAATAGCGTAATCAATTTCAGGATTACTTCCGGTGCGGTAGGCTCCGATTGAAATCAAATCTTCATTATCGAGATAAACGCCAATCAATTTCCGCATTAACCGTGCCGCTTTCAAATGATCAGGATCACAAATATCCGGCATCAACCGTGAAATACTTTCAATCGGATCAATTGCCGGATAATGTCCGCGCGTACTCAATTTTCGTGACAACCAGATATGTCCGTCCAGCAATCCGCGTACCGTATCTCCAATCGGGTCATTGTGATCATCGCCTTCGACCAACACGGTGAAAAATGCCGTTATGGCTCCTGTTACAGAACGCCCCGCTCTTTCGACCAATTTGGGTAACATTGCAAAAACAGACGGCGGATAACCTTTGGTTGTTGGCGGTTCTCCGGCGGCAAGACCGATTTCACGCTGCGCCATCGCGAATCGTGTGAGCGAATCCATCATCACCAACACGTTTTTGCCCTGATCGCGGAAATATTCAGCAATCGCCATCGTGGTCATTGGCGAGCGAACCCGCATCAACGCCGGTTCATTTGATGTTGCAACAACCACAACACTTTTTTTCAAACCGTCCGCTCCCAAATCACGTTCGATAAAATCGTTCAATTCACGTCCGCGTTCACCGATCAATCCGATAACAATAACATCCGCATCGGTGTAACGGGCGATCATGCCGAGTGTTACGCTTTTTCCAACGCCGGAACCGGCAAAAATACCAAGCCGTTGTCCGCGTCCGCAAGTCAACATTCCGTCAATGGCGCGTACACCGGTTGCGAGAATCGCATCAATTCGCGGGCGTGAACTGGCGGGCGGCGGAGTATTATCGAACAAAATCCGGTCTTCGAGAACCGGTAACGGTAAACCGTCAACAGGTTTTCCTTCAGCATTGAGAACACGCCCCAACAAATTTTCACCAACACGAAGCCGGGGCAATGTTTTCGTGAGCCGAATTCGGTTACCGCGCCGAACTCCGGTGATATCGCTGTACGGATAAAGGATGGTGAGTTCATCTTTGAACCCGATCACTTCGGCAACAAGCGGTTCACCGCCGGAACGGTCTATTTCCGCAACACTCCCAACCGGACTGGGAAAATCCGCCGCCGCAATAGTCATCCCATGCGTCTGAACAACCGTTCCTACAAGCCGCACCGGCATAACACTCTTAATGTGATCCTCCAAATTTTTCATAACAGTTTGTCCGTCTATTTTAATAATACAAAATTTACATAATTGTCATAATTAACTCATGGTAACTATTCAGTAGCGATTCTATTATTTATCGGGAATCTCTCGTCATTCGGAATTTACCGAAAGTTAACGGCGTGGGCTTGCCCCGCGTTGTTCAACTTAACCCTAAAACACGGGGTA
>JAIROD010000805.1 GCA_031257725.1 Planctomycetaceae bacterium
CCTCCGAAGGAGGGGAATTAAGGAATATCTCCTTCGGGGAATTATTCCCCTCCTTCGGAGGGGCAGGGGTGGTAAAAAATAAACTTCAATCTCCGAAAAATTCCACTGATATATTACAAAAAGAAAAACAACCAAAGTATTTTACATAACTCCAAACTCTGTAAAAAGTTACGAAACGATCAACTTTCCAAATCCCTCTGAAAATCACAATGAACAATGAAAAAAACTCTTTTAAGTCAAGGAGTTGCCTATCTGATGAGTATTTCCTGATAATACGCTGCTGAATAGATAAGTTTTCGCTTGCTTTATCGCAACTATGATGTATAATAACTAACAAAAATTGGTTGTTTTCTCTCTCTCTTTTTGACGTGGAATCATCAATGTCTGAAATCATTTTTACTTGCGAATGCGGAAAAGTTTACAAATTTAATAAACGTTTTTCCGGTCGTTCTTCGCGTTGTATTATCTGCAAGCGTGATTATGTTGTCCCCTTAGTTTCAGAGCAGATTCGACAAACAGTTCCTGCCGGAGTAATTTCAGACGATGGAGAAATTCCTTTTCTTTCTCCTGTTTTTTCGTCGTTGTTTCCGAGCAGCGAGGATGAAAACGCCTCCGGTGACGAGTTCCATCCCGCCGCCATGCCCCCAGCCTTGACCGATTTCGATAATGTCCCAAAGTTATCGGCAGAGGCTCAAAAGTTATCGGCGGGGACTCAGAATTTAACGGCGGAGTCTCAAAATTTAACGGCGAGGTTCACTCCGCGTTCGGATCAGATTCAGGACGGGGTGAATGCTGTCGTTAACTCTTTGGGAGGGAAATATGAGATTCGTGAAAAGATTGGCAGCGGCGGTATGGGGACTGTTTTTTACGCATGGGACACTCAACTCCAACGCAAAATTACCATCAAAACCTTAAACAAAAAAAATCGCCACAATAAATCTTACAAAGAACGATTCATCAATGAAGCCCGAATCACCGGAAAACTTGTTCATTCCGGTATTATTCCGATTTATTCGCTTGATTATGATAATCAGGGCGAACCGTATTATGTGATGCGTTTTCTTGAAGGTCAAACATTTGAGCAATTAATTACTCAATATCATAATCTCAAAGGGGCGTTGCACACGCCGGAAGAACTTCGACATTTAATCCGACATTTTATTCATGTCTGTCAAACAATAACGTATGCTCATGATCATCATGTTGTTCATCGTGATATTAAGCCGTCCAATATTATGCTTAGCGGTTATGGGGAAACTATTATTCTTGATTGGGGGTTAGCCAAAGTCCTGACTCCGGAACCAAAGGAGGATGCCGATTCCGATTCTTTGAACGAATTTAATAACGAACTTAACAATGATTTGAGCAACGATATTGCCGGTAATCTTGAAACGGATGAACGAACCTTTGATTTAACGCTTTCGGGCGGTCGAGTTGGGACGTTGGGGTTTCAGTCTCCCGAATATCTCCGCGACGGTGTCAGCCGAATTTCCGACGATATTTATGCGCTTGGGATAACGTTGTATTTTTTACTGAATAACAAACTTCCTTATAAGGTATCGCGGGATCATCGCGGGATTTTCGATCTTTTGATGACTCCGCCGCGTCCGCCTCACTGGGACAACGCTCACGTTTCACGTCCGCTTTCCGCAATATGTCTTTGTGCTTTAGCCTTTGACAAAACAAAACGTTATTCCTCCGCCTCCCACTTAGCCGCCGATCTCCAATGTTGGCTTGACGGCAATCCGGTTTCGGTTTATCGAATGAGTTGGCAGGAAAAAATTGAAGCGTGGATTCAAAAGAATGTTGTATTATTGGGTGCGTGTGCTGTTGCTTTCGTAATGGGAATTGTGTTGACACGCCTGCTCACAGGATAATAAACCGAACATTTTTTAATCAATGAATATCATAACAAATCCCTGGATTGCGATTGATCTTGGTTCGGAACGAACTCATGCCGCTTATCTTGACAAAAACGGTACGGTTCAAAATATTGTTCCGCCGGATCACGAATTTGATTCGGTATTCCATGTTGCTCCCAATACGAATCCGGTTGCGGTTGATGCCAATCCGGTTACGGTTGGACGAAACGCCATAGACCAACTTGATAACGATCCCGCCGGCATTGTTATTCTCCGAACATCATCGTTGAAAGCCGATGAGCCGATTTGTTTTCCTGATGAACGCGGCGAGTTTTATCCCTCGACGCTTTTTGCACATCAACTCCGGCATATCAAAAAATATTGTGAAACTCATTATTTTGAAAACCGTCCGATACGATCATGTGTGATGGCGTTACCGCATCGGCATGAGATGATTCGTAAATCTTATTATCAAATTGCGTTGGAAGCGGGGTTTTCGCAAATTCTTTTTCGTGACGCGATTATTTCCGCTGCAACTGCGTGGAAACGAGTTTGGGAAGCCCCCTCCTCTTTTGTGATTGTTTGCAATCTTGCCGCGTCGCAAGTCTCCTTTTCCCTACTGCAATGCCGTTACGGAGGTTGCGAACATGTCCGGCATTTTCATTCAACCAATACGGTTGGAATTGAAGAAATCGACCGGATTATTTTGCTTTCCCAAGATTCGGATTCACAAATCGTTTCGGTTGAAAAGTGGGAGGATATGCTGCGGTTGAAAATGATTCGTCGAAGTTGCAACTGGGATAAAAATGAAACATTCCAAATTATTCAGGATGGGCGATTGCGCAAAATACGGACGGAACATTTCACGCTGGCAGCCAATATTGTTGCTAAAAAAATCAGATGGACATTCAGACATTTTGCGGAACGTGCGAAGGTTTTTACGAAACAGGATTCTATTCCGGTTCTTCTGATTGGCGGCGGAACAAATATACCGATCATTATTGAGTCCATTGAAGAGGTGGCGTTTGGAAAGGTATATTGGTGGGCGGAAGCGGAAGAGGCGGTGGTTATTGGAACGGCGGGAGAACTTCAGCCGAAACAAAAAACTGATAACGCGGACAATGAGGCGTTGCATTTTTATCAACTTTACAAGAATGCGGAGGCGGGAGACAGGGAATCGCAATATTATTTGGGCAAATCGTTGGAGGCGGGACATGGGGTGCCGCTTTCTCTTGAAGAGGCTCTTGACTGGTATCGTCTTTCGGCGCAAAACGGTTATTTGAAAGCCAAATACCGGTTGGCAAAACTTCTATTTCAAGGGTTGGGAACGATTTTTCACAGAGCGGAAGCCTTACAATATCTTCAGGAATCAGCGGAAGAAGGTTATATGCGTTCGCAATATTTATTGGGACGATATTTATATGAAAACACGGACGATCCTGTTTCCGCCGAACATTGGCTACGAAAATCCGCTGACCAAAACCATCCCGAAGCCCTTGCCTATTACGAAAAACATTTTCGGAAAGAATAACTGTACCATTGGCGACTGCAATACCTGTTGCTTCGTTAACGGTGCGAGACTTCGCCTATCAGGAAGAAAGGTTGCTTACAATCAAAGGTAACTGTCTATTTTAAACACGAAACACACTAAAAATTATATAAAAATCCTTTTCGTGAAATTTTGTGAAATTTCGTGTGTTTCGTGTGTTTCGTGTTAAAAAAATTAAAACAAAATAGCCAGTTACATTTCCAACCTGATTTTCCTAACAAAACCATTTAACAAAAAAATATTCGAAAAACTAATGCCGCTTTTTATGGCAACATAAAATGTAACTGTCTATTTTAATTTTTATTAGTCCTGCAAGGACTATTAAGTAAAATACTTTATTAACCGTATGCTT
>JAIROD010000807.1 GCA_031257725.1 Planctomycetaceae bacterium
AGGTTCACAAGGTTCACAAGAAACGCAATCAGACTCGGACGGACGGTTCGCCGGATCAGTAGGATTGGTCAGAGCTGTAGAAGTCTTTGTTTGTTCAGCGGGATCATTCACCGAAAAAAATCCGGTCGGTTGATTCCATGAAGTTGGTTTTGCCGGTTCTTCCTCCTTTTTCTGAATCAACGGCTCTTCCTGACGAATTACCCGTAACTGATTTTGTTGGTATTGAGGCCACAGTTTTTCCAACTCTCGAATTGTTTCCGACGCATCACCTTTGAGTTGAATCACCCGAATCTGACTGCGGACATTCGGCGAAGTTACCGTATGGGCGGCAGAGTTTATCGCTTCCGATTCATTTAATTCATTGCCGAAACTTCCTTGTTCGGCTGGAGACGGTTCGCGGATCGGTTTGATCGGTTCACCCATTTCGATAAGCATTTTTCGGACTTTGCCAAGTTGCGATTTTGTTCCCTGTACAAAAATCATGTTCGTGTTCTGATCAATCTCAACTCCCGGCGTTGTCGCGTATGGTTCATCAAGAAATAAAGCGTTAACCGCCGTATAAACCGTCAACGGATCAAGAACTTCCAACGCAAACACCGCCAATTCACGCTCTTCAGTACGCAATTTTTCAAGCAATTCACCGATCATTTTTTGCGGCTCCGGCTTCGCCTGAACAATTAACTGATTACCGTAATAATCGTAATAAATTTTTACGTCCAAGCCTTGATCCAAAATGAGATTCGACACCAATGTTCGGGCTGTAGCCGGATAGGTATTTTTGAGCGAATAGGTCTCAATTTTAACGTCGGGATCCGTTTCGTTTAATTTATCAACAGCATCCTTAATTTTAACATGATCCGATGCTTTCGCCCAAGCAAGAAGTTGATTCGGATTGATTCCGTAACCCAATCGGGCGTTGGGAACAATACGCAACAAAATCGGCTCCACACTTCGCGCCGTTCCGCGATAAATCGTGTACATTTGCATCTTGGAGGTTGTTTCAGGACGTTCCAGAAGCATCTGATCAACCATCGCCCTAACTTTTTGCTGATCGGCAGGTTTGCCCCAAACAATAAATTGTCCCGGAATACTGCTCGGCAAAATAATAACCTGCGCTCCCAACGCCTGACGAATTGACGTTGCCGTGTAAGTAATTGATGTTGCAGGAATATCGCTTAAATCGTAAGCAACCGGCATCGGCTCCGTTTCGGCAGGACGCGGAACATCGAATCCGGCAATACCCGCCGCAACCTTTTCCTGAATTTCCGGCGGCGCATGAACTAAAACATCGCCCGTACTCGGACGTAATGTTAATACCGCTCTGCCGGAAAACATATTGTTCAGAATAGTAAAACCTTCGCCCAGCGGAATATTTTTGAAATAATATGTTTTGAGAACAGGTTCCGGAAACGCTTCGGCAACCGTTTCCAACATCTTGGCAATAGATTCATGATCAGCGGCTCCCGCCCAAGCAATAATTTCGTCAGGGTTAATTTCAAAAATCACCGCTCCGGGAAATTGATACGATAAAAGTTGACGGGCGGTTGCCGCTTTCTTTGCTCCGACTTTATAAATTTTCAAGTTTTGATTTTCCGTTTCACTTGCCGCCGTTTCCAATTTGGTTAATGCTGTCGCGACATCAAGATGTTCTTTCGGCGTTCCCCAAACCGCAATTTGTTCCGGTTTCGAACCGGGAAAAATCAACGCCGACGGAGCAACTCGGTTAATCAGCATGTAAACCCGATAATAATTTTGCCGCTTCAACGCATAAACTTCCAACGACGGTTTTTTTCGTTGCACATCGTTACGATAAGCCTTGATGAAATCGGCAATCTTTTGATGATCATCTTCGACCGCCACCGCCATCACGGTTTGACGTTCAGCGGACGGCGTAAAAACCGCACTCGGAAACGCCCGGCTTAAAGAAGTGTAAAGCGCGGAAAAAACGGTTGCAGGAAAATCATCCGCCGAATAAAAACGCGGAACCATCTTATGTGTTGCCGGCAAATCCTTATCGAGTTCTGAAATTGCTTTGGTTATTTCGGCATGTTCCAACGGTGTTGCAATAACAACGAGAACTTTGGTGTTGTCAGGATTCGGAACACTCGAAACACGCGGACGTGTTGGTGTTGTTGACGGTGTTGCGGTTGCCTGAGCCGGATTAAACGAGGCATTCGGACAAATCGCTTTGAGCCACACAGTTGCATTGTCAACACTGATATATTGTAGCGGATAAGATTTTATAACTGTTTCCTGCCCTTCCGCAAGCGGTTTACACGCTTCGTCCACAATTTGTTGAATCCGTTCCAATTTATGTTTCTGCGCCCAAATGAGAATCTGATTCGGCACACCGCCCGCCATCGGACTAATATCAGGATAAAGTTTTTGAATCGTTTCGATCATTTGTTCTCGGCTGTACTTGGAACTTTCCGGAAGCGTAACGGAAAGTAATTCTTTTTTACCGCTTCCGGCACGGTCATTCATTTCCTTAACAAGACTTTCGATTTTTTCGTGTTCACTTTCGCGGGTGTACGCCAGAAAATCGCGGTAGTTCGACGAATAACTGTACCACCCCTGAACTCCGGGCGTGTACGTATAAATCGTTTGGAATCGGGCGGACGGAGCAACTTGATACATTAATTCATAAATATCGTAAAAACTCATTTCGTCCAGCGAATATCGTTTGACCACCGGTTTAATACCCTCCTGATTACCAACGGCAACAATTTGTTTAATTGCTTCGGCAACTTCTTTCTGATCATCGCCGTTGACAAAAACATACGCCGATTGCGTTTGAGGATCAACTTTGAAATAACCGGTTTTTTTCACCGTCCGCTGCGTGTTATAATAATTCCGGTACCAAGGCATTCTTTCATAATAATAGGAATAACCAAGCCGCATCACAAGGTCGTCGGAAGACATTGATTCTGCATCTTTGAGTTGACTGCGTAACATGGTCTCGATCATCACCGGATCCGTATCGCCAATAGGATAAACAACTAAAACCGGACGGAATTTGGAATCTTTTTCACGTAATTGTTCAAATAATTCTTTAATCTTGGCATGTTCACGGGTTCTTGCCCGAACCGTAATTTTTTCCGCCGCCGGATCGGCATAAACGTCGGCATCGGGAATCATCGCGTTGAACAATCCGGTAATCATTTTCGCATCAAGATTTGCCGCCGAATACGCAACAAATTTTTCGGCAAGTTCCGAATCCGGTTCGGATTGCTTGTTTGCCTGCTCAACAATTTCCGCAACTTTAACATGTTCCTCCGGCGTTGCCCAAACAAGAATCCGGCGGCTTTGCAGTTCCGGTGTAATTTTAAGCCCTTGAAAAACATCCTGAATTACTTTGACCATTGTTTCCGGATTCACTCCGGCAATCGGATACGCAAGCATTTGACGGTTGTCGAGATTGCCTTGCACCGTCAACGTTTGCGTAACTTTTTCAAGTTCTTCCGGCGTTGCCCAAACAAGAAGGCGATTGCCTTGTTTGTCGGAAAATAAAGTTGCGTCGGGATGCGAAATTTTGAGAATTTCCTGAGCGGTGGTCATATCGCCGATTGACATCTGAAAAACTTTGAGTTGCCGTAACGGTTCACTCGCTTTATTCTCTTCCATCTGTTTCAATATAGTTGCAATTAATTGATGCTCCGACGGTTTAGCCCAAACGGAAATTTGATTCGGCGATTTATCGGGAACAACCGCTACGCCTTTCAAATCCCGCGCCGCCGTTTTAATAAACGCTTCAAGCCGGTCACGTTGATCCTGTGTTGACGGATAGATAAAAAGCATCGGTTCTTCGGGAGCCGTAAACGTTGCAACAATCGCTTTGACGTTTGTTTCGATCATTTTTTGCTCGTCCGGTTTTGCAATCACCATAATCTGTTTAGCGTCTTTGTCCGGCGTAATCATTGCGGTTGGAACAAGACGCTGCAACCCCTGAACCAAAACCGGCGTTGGTTCCGATTGCAGAACATAAAACCGAACCGTCGGATCATTCGCAGACGGTTCCGACGGATCAAGCGTTTCAATTAATTCTGTAACCTTTTCCAGCAAACGCGGATGCCCTTCGGCAATCAAACTCTGACCATAATAATCATAAGTCGGAATCACGGTCGGAAACATCCGGCGGACAATGGACATCATCGTATAAGGATCGGCACGCCGAAGTTGAAAACGTCCGTAACGTTTATCTTTTCCGTCATTGGAAAACGTTTTGACTGCCGCTTCAATGACTTTATGCTCTTCGTCGGTTCCCCAAACAATTAACTGTTGCGAATTTTCATCCAACGCAATTTTGGCTCGCGGCGTTAATTTTTGTAATTCCTGAATATAATCGAGCGGCATATTGGTTGTGAATAATTCCCTGCCGCGCCGTACCGGATAAAAACCTGTTTCAACCGGATACGCTTTGAAATATCGTTTTTCCCTGTTCGGGTCGGCAGCGTCAAGTTGGGCAAGCAACAATGTCAACGCTGTTTTTTGATCCGGCCGAATACGAATCACAATCCGTCCGTTTTCCGAGTCGTCCGTAATTTTCGCATCAGGATAAATTTCTTTGAGAATCGGAACAACAGCCGATGATTCGACATTTTTCAAATGATGCACGATAATTTCTTCGGCAATTGGTGTTGCGGTTTCCGATACCGTAATAATGTTCCGAATTTTCTCAACATCCGGTTTGGAACCGTAAATCATCGCTAAAG
Source organism: Planctomycetaceae bacterium (assembly GCA_031257725.1). Taxonomy (GTDB): domain Bacteria; phylum Planctomycetota; class Planctomycetia; order Pirellulales; family Thermoguttaceae; genus WRKP01. Next base: position 4,713 of record JAIROD010000807.1, read on the forward strand.
CGTTCTGTTGATCGATAATCACGGCGGCGTAGGGGGCGACTTGTTGGAAAATCGTTTGAAGTTCTGCGGTCAATGCCTTTTTCAACGGTACAAAAACAATATCGCCGTCTATTTCTTCGAGAAGTTTTTGAATTTTCTCTTTCATTTCAGGACGAAAGCGAAGTGTTAATTGGTTGACGGTCGGATAGCCGGCCATTTTAACTTCGGGATAAATTTCCCGAATAATTGCCGCAGCGTAATAAGGAACCGCCTGCTTAAACGTGTGGACGTAAACTTCCTCTTCAACCGGCGTAGCGGCTTCCGATGCCGTAACCACTTTCTGAATCTTTTCAACATCCGGTTTCGGACCATAAATCATTAACTGCGAATTTTTGGCATCAAATATTGTTACTGCATAAGGGGCGATTGCCGGAAAGGAATTGCGTAATTCGGCCGGGAGTTCTTTTTTGAGCGGAATAAAGACAATATCGCCGTCCATTTGGTTGAATAAATCAACGATTTTTTCTTTCAATTCCGGTTGGAAACGCACCATCAATTGATTGTGTGACGGATATCCGGAAACTTTGACTTCGGGATAAATTTCACGCAAGATCGTAACAACATAATACGGATAAACCTGTTTAAAAGTATGAACGTAAATTTCTTCGGCAATTGGTGTTGCGGTTTCCGATTGAAGAATAATTTTTTTGATATTTTCAACATCTTTGACAGAACCTTGAACCAAAATTTGAGCGTTTTCGTGGTCAACAATCACGGCGGCGTGAGGAGCAATCGTTTTCAAGGATTGAAGCAATTGTTGGGACGGAGATTTTTTGACCGGAATAAATTCCGTTGCCCCATCCAACTGGGACAGCAATGCGGTAACCGGTTCCTTCCAATCGCCGCTCATTTGAAAGATCAGTTGATTGTTTGCGGTATTAACGGTTGCTTTAACTTCCGGAAAAACATCGTTCAAAACCGCAAGCACAGCGGACGGAGACGCTGTTTGAAGAGTATGGACAACAATTTCTTCTTTCGTCGCCGAGAGCGTTTCGCTTGCGGTTAAGATTGCTTTAATTTTATCGAGTTCCTCTTTGGGACCTGTTGCGATAACCTGTAAATTCCGGCGGCTTTGAACAATAACACTATGCGGTGCTATTCGGGTCAATTGCCGTAACATATCAGCCGGCAGTTCTTTTTTCAGCGTAATAAACGCAACATCTCCGCTAACATTTTTATCAAGTTCCTCGACCGCTTTTTTGATAACTTCCTGAATCTCCGGCGTTGCAACCGCAATTACGGCGTTGGTTCGCGGATCATACGAAAAATCGGCTCCGGTCATCATATTGGTCAGAACGAGTTGCGCGGTATAAGCGTAACCGTGAAGCATCGGGTAAACGCCGAGAACCGGTTCCGCTGATTTAGCGGCTTTCGTATCTTTCGGATCTTTCAGATCAATGGACTTTTTCCGACCGGAAACTTCGTCGTACAACCGTTGAATCAATTCATGTTGTTTTGCAGTTGCCCAAACGGTTACGAAACCTTGTTTGGTATCGCGAAGTTCCACAATATCGTCAAGTTCTTTCTTCGTAACAAGTTGTTTGAGCATTGCTGAAAACCGTGTCGCACTTGAAACCGGCAATCGGTAAGAAACAATAATTTTATCCGCTTCCGGCGTTGCGGCTGTTTCCAATTCCGTAACCGCATTCGCAAGCATTTCCTGCTCTTTTGCCGTTGCAACAACAAGAATTTGTCCTTGTTCGTCGTCCAACGAAAACACGCCTGCCGGAACAACCGCTTGAAGTTGTTTTAACGTTTCGGCGTTCATTTTTTTGGTTTTATCGGCGAATCGGTACAGTTTGGCGACCGGTTCATCTTCCGGTTGCGGAGTTTGTTTGAGTGAATCGAAAAACGCTTTGATTTTTTCCTGTTCCGTCGGCAAAGCCAAGACAACAATATTATTGGCAACCGGAGTTTCTGAAATCACGGCGGCGGGAAACGATATTTTGAGAACGTTAATAATTTCCTTGCCGACCGTCAACGAATAATCGTATGGATTTTGTAACATTGCCGGCGTTGCCGATGTTGCCGGCGTTACCGTACTGAGACCGCGCCGCATTCGTCCAAGCCGCCAAAATTGCGACGGCGACGCATCAAGATACGGCATGATCGAATAACTGGCGAGAACCGGTTCACCGTTTGGTGCGCCGCTGTCTGCTTCGATCATTTTGAAAACAGCATCAATTTGCGCATGTTCCGGTTCAGTAACAAAGATATGAATTTCTTTTGAATTTCCGATACGAATTGATTTACCGGTTGGAATAAATTCTTTAAAAATTGCTTCGAGTTTGGCGGGATCATTTTTTTCGACTTTATATGTTTTCCAAACCGGCGGAGGCGGCGGTGAAGCGGGAGTTGGCGGCGGGGCTTGCGCAGGCGGCGGATTCTCAATGGATTCGATTATTTTTTGGAGAACAAGAAGTGTTCCGGCGGTATCGGTAATAATTAATGAATTACCCGGCATCGGAATAATTTGACAAAATGTTCCTTTGAACGGTTCCAACGCTTGAATCACATTGGCGCGGTTACGGCGTTCCAATGGAAAGATAACCGACGTATATTCAAAAGTTCCGCGTTCATGTAACTCTTCCGGTTTTAACTTCGGCAGAAACTGAACCGGAATTTTACCGCGTTTCAAATCGAAAAGCATCAACATTTTATCATTTCGAATAAGCGTGTACCCTTTGGTTTGCAACACACTGTTGAGCAGATCAATTGCTTCGGACGGCGTATAATCCCGTTGATCGGCGTAGTTGAACGAACCGGGCGGCGGTGCATCCATGACGAGTTGCAAACCGACTTGTTCGGCAAACCATTGAAGAACATCCGCCCATCCTTGCAGTTTGAAATTGAAATGAATTGTTCGTTCACTAAAAACTTTGGGCCACAAAATTTTTTGCGGCGGAGTCAAAACTTCGGCGAGTTTTTGCTCACTTTGTTCAATAACGGTAGCCCATTGATTTTCCGGCGCTTTGGCAAGTTCCTGAGAACGCAGTACCAAAAGGCGTTGAACTTCCGCCCGTTGCGTATCGGTCAATCCCAGCCGTGCGGCAACTTCAGGATGAGCAAGACGAATAAAACTCTTTTTCGGATCATAAGTTGGTGTTGACTTCGGAGTTACCGGATTCGGAGTTACCGGAGCGGATACCGGTGTTTCGGAAATAGGCGGTGTTGACGAAACCGGAGCAGGTGTTGCAGGAACGGAGGTAATCGGAACTGATGCAGAAGGTTCAGGCGTTGATGTTGCCGGAAGCGAGGGAGCCGGAGTTGACGCAGGAGGTTCCGGCGTTGGTGTTGCCGGAATCGAGGGAGCCGGAGTTGACGCAGGAGGTTCTGGCGTTGGTGTTGCCGGAACCGGTGCAGGTGTTGCGGGCGCAGGAACTTCCTGAGCAAACAATGATTCACCAACAAAACTAATCGCAACAAATAATAAAACAATAAATAAAAAATATACTTTTTTCATATTTCACCGCAAAAAAAAATAACATCGAATCGAAAACGATTGGGAATCTCTAATAATTCAGAATTTATCAAAAGTTAACGGCGTGTGCATGCCTTGCGTTGTTCGACTTAACCCCAAAACACGGGCTAAACCTCGTTGTCAACCAGAAACACGGGGTACCCCCGTCGTTAACTATTAACTATTGACTAAATAGGTTGAAAATAAAAAATTGAATTATGAGAGACGCCCGATTCTTATGAGTTTGATTTTTTAATCAGGTTTCCAACGTTGTATTGTGCATTGTGCATTGTGTAAAAAATATTCCGTCATCTTCGTATCGAACCATTTTTATCCTAAAATTTGATAGAATCGTTATTTTGTTAAAAAAGGATTGTAAGCGAACTACTGATTTTATCGATTTTAACGATTAAAAAAAGTAGTCTAGCGTTTATAGGCTGATAGTTATACTATTGTGAACCTCTCATCATTCGGAATTTACCGAACGTTAACGGCGTGGGCTTGCCCCGCGTTGTTCGGCTTAACCCTAAAACACGGGGTAAACCCCGTCGTTGAACTATTAATTTATTAATTAATGGGTTGAAAATAAAAAATTGAATTATTAGAGATACCCTTGTCTTTTTCTTGTTATTTCGTGTTAAAAAAGTTAAAACAAAATAGACAATTACGATGGCGGGTGAAAACTTCAGCGAAACATCGCCTGCCCCTTGATTTTTTTGACGTAAAACAATAATTCTCCGGAAAGGTGCAATGATCAGGAAATTTTCTTTAATTCTTTTGGTTTCTCTGTTACGTACAAAATGCCGATTAAAACGCAGAACAGATGACTCTCACGATTGTACGATAAAGCCCCATTGTATAAACAATCAAT
>JAIROD010000590.1 GCA_031257725.1 Planctomycetaceae bacterium
GAACGGCTTGTTGACAAGCTTGTTATATTCCGCTTTCCAAACGTTTCAACAATTTCCGCCGCCGCATGTTGAAGTAAATGAGTATATTTTTCTAGTTTCATTCCCTGTTCTGTTTCCGAATTAAACAATGCACATAATTCGTCATAAGGCGTTTTTTTGTCCTGACATAATTTACGGTAAATTTCCAGAATTGCTTTGGCGTTTGTATAATTGTATCGAATATTTCCGTCGTCATAAATATAGACGAAAAAATAAGGACTGAGCGGATTTACTTTTTCGTTCCCTTTTGATTCATTTTTTTGCGCAAGACAAAAAATAACGCCCGGCTTAATTATTTCTCTTTCCTTGTCCGTGATCTCCGAAGGATTATCTTGACATAATTGTACATGATTTCCTGACAATGCCGGAACAACCGCATATAACCCTAACGGCGCATCATTTAACCGTTTTTTATCTTTCTCAAGAAAACTCAATAAATCGATACGATAATCGTCCAACGTAAAATCTGTCAACGAAATGGATTCATTCATCTCTTCAAGATCAAGCGTTTCATCCCGCAACCGTTTTAATTGGTTTGTACGATATTTCATGTCGGAAGTAATCAGCTCTTCAATCTGTTCCGTATTGAGAATGTTGTCTTCACCGGTTGCAGTTAAATCAACAAGAGCCATTCGCGTTTCGACACGGCCTTTTAGATTGATGTATTGATCAAGGTCTTTTGTGGGCCAAAAATTGACAAGTTGAATTTTGTTATTCATACTGCCAAGCCGGTCAATTCGTCCGAAGCGTTGGATGATTCGTACTGGATTCCAGTGAATATCGTAATTGACAAGAAAATCACAATCCTGTAAATTTTGCCCTTCACTGATACAATCCGTTGCAATAAGAATGTCAATTTCCTGCGTCTGATTTGTTCCGCGTTGTTGATTCAATTTATCCCGATTTTTTGAACGCGGTGAAAAATTGGTTAAAATTTCATCGTAATCGTTTTTACCCAATGTTGTTTTTGTTTCTGTTCCGCAAACTAAAGCGGAATGTAAACCAAATTCCGCAGAACACCACTTACACAAATAATCGTACAAATAACGCGCGGTGTCGGCGAATGCTGTAAAAATCAAGACTTTTTTGTTTGGCGTTTTGTTTGCCGTATTGATCGGATTTTGAATTTTTTCCTTGATGATTCTTTTCAATTCCCGTAATTTTGCGTCTCTGTCCGATGTTACCGCTTTGGCATTGTTCAACAGGCTTGCCAATGCTTTTCGGTCTTTTTTTAAATCAACCAGCCAACGCTCAAGATCAAGATGTTCAAAATCAAATTTGAGTTTTTCTCCAACCTGCCACACCGATGCATCATCAGAGTCTTCTTCCAATTCATCGTCGTCTGGAGTTTTTTCGTCAAATTCGGTTGTTGGTTTATTGAGAGCAAAATAATTATTGATTTGATCTTCGAGATGATGAATTTTAGTAATTGTCCGTTCCAGAGAATCGGCAAATGATTTAATAGAACTTTCGAGACGCTTCAGAAAATTGACTTTCATCATTTCAACAAGAACGCCTTCTCGTTGCATCTGTGTGAATTTTCGTCCGTAAAGATTCGCCAAATTTTCGTATTGACCAGTGAATAGCGGTTTAACATAAGCCGACGGATTGAAAATAGTCAACCTATAACCGCGTATATCACGTTCAATATTTTCGTAGGTTGGGAAATCGTCCTGCGTGTCAATATCAGGATAAACCGCATACGGCTTTAATCGTTCGGGAAAATGTCCCGGAAAATTTTTCTCTTCCGTAATGTAGTAATTTTTGAGATGTTTTCGCGAACGCGCAATTGTTAATTCGTCCAATAACTTAAAAAAAGCGGCATCAAGATTTTCGAGTAAATTTTTTATATTCCGTTTCGGATTTTTAGCGTCAGCCCATTGCGAAAAATGCCGCTGTGCAAGAACAAGCGTGTTACTAATATTCTTAATGCCGCAGGATTCTTCAAGCGCGGCATTGTTGCCTTCCGTAATAAATGCGATTTGGTTGCGCAAATCACGCAACGTGTTATTGACGGGAGTTGCCGAGAGCATCAAGACTTTCGTTCGGACTCCCGACTTGATGATTTTTTCCAGCAGCCAGTTTGCCCGATTCATTTTTGTTGCGCCGTCTGCGAGTTGCCGTTCAACCGGATTAGCGCGAAAATTATGCGATTCGTCAATAACAACTAAATCGTAAGCACCCCAATTCAACATATTGAGATCAATGGAATTGGCATGTGATTCACCGTTACGCCCGATGTCGGTGTGCCAGATTACAGAGTAATTGAAACGGTCTTGGGGCAACGGATTGAGGGTGTGATTTTGACCGGCTTGGTAAATTGTCCAGTTTGCGGAGAGTTTTTTCGGACAAATCACCAATACTTTGGCATTGTAACGTAATTCAAAATATTTTATCACGGCGAGTGCTTCGAAAGTTTTTCCCAAACCAACACTGTCGGCAATAATACAACCGCCATGTCTCAAAATTTTATTGATTGCTCCCTTAACGCCGTCTTTTTGAAAATCGTACAACATATTCCAAATTTGACTGTCATAAAAACCTGTTTGTTCGCCAAGAATCCCCGCTCCTTCCTGTTCCAATACGAATTGTCCAAAGATGTGATAGAGCGTCTTAAAATAGATAAATTCAGGAGCGTTTTCACAGTAAAAAGTATCTAAATATTTGAGAACTTTATCCTTGACATCTTCAATGAAACCTGATTTATTATTCCAAATACTGTCGAACCATTCAAGCAACTCCTTCCGTTCACGATCACTGTCAATAATAAGATTTAATTCAATATTTTTACTTCCGCCGCATCCGAGACCGTTCACGGTGAAATTTGAACTTCCTGCAACTGCTTTTTCAACACGGTTTTTTTGAACAATATGATATAATTTTCCGTGCAAAAAGTTTGGTTTAACCATTGACCTGATTTCCGCCTTTTCGCGTAACCAATCCGCACATTCACGGGCGAGAGATTTTTGAATCAACCGGTTTGTCAAAATAATTGATTGAGTTTCGTCTTCAATTTTGAAATCACGTACATTGGTTTTTTCCGGATCAAGATTATTAACAAAAGTCGGCTCGCCAAAAAGAAACCGGAGATGTTCAATCGTATCAAGTTTCTCTTTCAATTTCTGATAAGCATAGATTGTAAAGTACGCTGAAACAATGGAAAGTTGTGAATTCGGCGTAATTGATTCCGCCAAAAAATCACCAATGCTTCCATGTAAATAATTGTCAATAATTGTTGAGTTGGACATCACGTTTTAGTTAGAAATAAAATTAATATTACGTTTTATTTTTGAAATTACAAAACATACGAAATAA
>JAIROD010000666.1 GCA_031257725.1 Planctomycetaceae bacterium
ACGTCGTCGATTTTTAATTTTCCACGTAACGCGTCGGCGAATATTTGTGCGCGTCGATGATTATTTCCGCCGGTGATATATTTTGCGGCGTCGTAAACCATTTGAAAACGTTTTTCGCCAAGCGTTTTGTAGGCATCGTTGAACCAATCAATATCAAACGCGCCGTCTTTGAATTGTTGCGGCGAAATCGGAGAATATCGTGCGATAACGGACTCTTTTGTTTCATTCATTGATTCATTGATGTGAGCATGAAAATACCAACACGCCGAAATCAAACCTTCCCATCCCAAAAATTCTTGTACAAGATCAATCCACTGCGGCGCATACATTGCCGCTTCGAGCAATCGTTGTTCGGGAATATCGGCAAATAATGTTGAATCCGCATTTTCCTCCGGTTCACAAGCACGCAAAAGCGAACTAAAAACATCGCTCCGTGAATTATTGCTTGACCAAATATAACCGCGAGTAAACGGTGTTTGGTCCATTGATTTAAGAATTTTGACAAAGTAACGAATACCTTCAAAATGTTGAATCATAATAGCCAGACTACTTACCTCTGTTGGACTATCACCACGCGGTAATTCTATTTCAAGAATACGATCAATCACTTTCGGAAGCAATTTTACGAAATAAGGATATTTTAAAGATTTATCTTTTTTCGGTATAAAAATATGCCGAATTCGGATGCCGTAAGAAGTCAATTGTGCCACTGACTGAAAAATGTTTCGACAATTCTCTCTGATCAACATTTCACGTAATAATTCTTCATCGTCAATCAAATTTAACGCCCTCGCTTTTTCAAGAATATCAATTGACAAGGTAATTGTATGATTATAATTTGACGCTTCATAAAATTTGTACAAAATATTAAACCGTTCTTTAAACCGTGTAGAAACGGCAGATGTTGTACGACAAAAGTCAAGAGGTTTCTTAATCGGTGTAATTGGCGCATCAAACAATGTCAATTTATTTCCCTCAATCAGATTGCTCATAACATAGGTATTTAACTTCGCTGGAAGATGCACAAGTCCGCTCTCAATCAACTTGCCCAAAACATTGGCATTGGTGTTATAAGAGGAACAAGGTTGCGTAAAAAGACTTTTCGGTGTTTCACTGTATATTCCTGACAAAATGTCCACAAAAAAAACTGACTTCTCCTCAATCTGAAGATTTTCATAAAATAAATGAATCAGACCGATAATAAGTTTAACATAACGATATTTTGTACCTCTTAAATTGTCGCAATACGGTTTCATTTTTTTGTGATTCCAGCAAACAGTATTAAACCATCCCGTGAAATCAGATGCGTATTTTTCATATTGCCCTTTACCGCTACAAAAATCTTCAAATTCGCCATACTGGTAGTTTAGTGCACACTCCGTAAAAATAGCAAGCAACATGACATCTTTAGCTGTTAGTTTTTGTTCACTATAAAATTTCTGCCAAACATCCGCCAAAATATAATCTTCCAATTTTAACTCGTATCTGTTGCCGTACTTCTTTCTGCGTTCTTCCGATGAAGAGACAAACAGCAAAGATTGTGATGAACCAAGTACGGCTGTCTCGACTGTTTCAGAATGAAAATTGTATCCGGTATATTCATAATCGCGATATTCGTGTATCAAATTGTCGAGAGCGATAAGAACTTTTTCCAATCGCGGTATTTCAGAAACAAAAATATCGGCGAGCAATGTTTTTGATTTTTTCGGTTCGGGAATTTTCGGTTTTCCATTGGGATTGCATAAACCAAAACCGTTTTCTTTGGTGTATTCCATTTTTTTCTTTTCCGCAATTTTTTGCACAAGAATTTCTTCGGCGGCGGATTTTTTTGTTCCTTTTTTCTTTTCATTTCCCGCCAAGGTCAATGCGATTTGCTTGCAAGCGGAAACAACAGGAATATATTCTTTTTTATCTTTCGATAATTTTTCTGCTTGAGCAATCAAATCAAGACCTGCAAGACGTTTTTGTTCCTCTTTTGCATTGAGAAGCCGTTCAATACTCTTTTGTAAATGTACCGGCGGCTGTTGCAAGATGAATTTAATAATTTCGACGCGAAAATCGGCATTTTTAAGACGCAACGAATTTTCAACTGTTTCGTATTCTTCGGAAGTGAGAACCGCATCCTTGAAGTTGTTCGTAATTTTGCGCCGATAATAAGCACCGAAATGCGGTTCGCAAAAAAAGTCAATCAATATTTTCCGGTGTATTGGATTATCCAATTTCAAAATTGACTCGCTTAAAAATCCCTTTGTTGATGCATCCATTTTTGTAACGTGTGATAAAATCAATTGTACCTCAGCATCGTTACTTCCCAAAATTGGCGCACAACTAATCATTGGAGAAATAAAATCGTTTGCGGAAATACGACGTATTGCTATATTGAAAGCGTCCGGTTCAAATCGTGTTTCCTTTTTCGGCGTTGATTCGGCAAGTTGATTTAATCGTACAAAAATTTTACGCACTTCATCATCGTTAAGCCGACATTGTCCAAAAGTTTCATTGAAACGCCAAGCATAAGGATTAAGATCATCATTATCATCGTCATCGTTGTCGTGCTTGGTGTTATCTTTTTTGTTATTTTTTTCCGATTGTTTATTTTGCAATTGTACCGTAATACGGTATTGTAATTCACTGTCCAATAACATAACAAATATTTTGGTCAATTGAACCCAAAGTTCAAGATCATTTTCATCAAGCATTTCTATAGCAATATCTTTCATCAGTTGACGGTCATTGGTTTGCATTAGGAAATGCAGGGCGGCAAGTTGTTTGTATTTCTTTTTGCTTTTGACAAGACTAAACAACGGTTTTTTTGTATCGGCAATTTCACACACCCCAATTCCCCAAAGCGCAACATAAATTTCAATCAAATCATCACTATCGAGTAATTGATCAATATTCGCTTTATTTGAAATAATATCGGCGGCAATTTCAAGAGTTTTACGAATTGTTTTTGGACGAAATTCTGCGGTTTGTAACCCTGTCCATGAACCAATTGCACGGACAATTGACGAAAATCGTTCAAGATTATTATCAAGAATAATTTTGATAATATAACGAAAACCTTCGATAGAACATTCATCACACGCTCCAACAATCGTTTGCCGCAATCCTTCCTGTAACTTTGCTGCAAGCAATAGATCGCCGACCCATTGATGTGCGGCGGCATTTCGACTGATAAGGATTCCGCGAATGATTTCATGTGTTAAAATTCCGGCGTTGTTATCGTCGTAGATAATTTCTTTAATCCGGCTTGTAACCAATTCATCGTTTTCATCAAGAGCAAGAGCAAGCAAATTTTGTATCAAAGCAAATTTTGTAATTTGCTTCCAAATATCCGCTCCCAAAATACTTTTATCTTGCGGATCAAAATGATTTCTATACGGTGATTTGAGATAAGTGTTCAGATATTTTTCAATATTGAAATCTAATACTGTTGAATTGAAAAAAGCATGAAACAGTTTTATACCTTTTTCAAAATAGAGAACCGTTCTTGTTTTTGTACGAAAAGAACGCCGGTTCCAATCAACTTGATAATTGGCAATCGTCAGTCTTTCCCAAAGTTTTTCAAAACACGCTGCGTTCTCGTTACCGAAAAAGAACGGAATCAATTCGGCGCGGTTGCCGGAAAATACTTCAGTAAGTTGAGTTTTTCCGTTGAAGAGCAACTGTTCAAATTTTTTATTACGCACATTGCCTTTCGACAATGTACGAACAAACTGTTCTGCGATTTCCTGATTTTCCTTTTTGAGTGTTGGAATCGCGTTTTTCAACTCGTTGATACGAGTTTCAAATTTTTCTTCAAGAGTCATCATTTGTTTTCCTTTTTTGAAAGTGGGAATTTTTAAAAAATTAAAAAATTAAGTAATATATCAGTGGAATATTTAACTATTCAGTGGCTTGTTGGTCTAGTAACGTCTGCCATCGGGTCAACGCCGCTAGGCGTTTACTGTGAATAACCGCCGCCAGTTTCAGTAAATACCGAACCGGCGGTAACAGACCTACAAACCACCAACCCCTTTAGGGGGTGCTCAAAAGCGACATGGAAACTTGTAAACGATCTATTTTTAGTACAACCCCTAAAGGGGTTGAGTTTAGGGGGGTGATACTTTGCCGCCGGTTCAGTATCTACTAACTGGCGGCGGTTATTCACGTTGAACCCCTAAAGGGGTTGTT
>JAIROD010000814.1 GCA_031257725.1 Planctomycetaceae bacterium
AATAATAATCACTGAATAGTTACAAATTCCATTCAATAATTACAAAAACAGACGAATGCCAATAAATTTTGAACAAAAAGAAATCCGGTTTATTACCGGATCGCAACTCCTTTACGGTGATGAAACAATTCAGGAAGTGAATCGTCATTCGTCTGTTATTGTCGATAAACTGAATCAATCGGGAACATTGCCGTTGAAAATTGTTTATCAGGGAACCGTTCTTTCCGCAACAGAAATTTCGGAGAAATTACGGGCGGCGGATCAATCGCCGCAATGTGTTGGAGTGATTGTTTGGATGCACACTTTTTCACCCGCTAAAATGTGGATTGGCGGATTGAAATCGTTTCAAAAACCGCTTCTCCATCTTCATACCCAGTTTCAACGTGAAATTCCATGGCAGGAAATTGATATGAATTACATGAATCTCAATCAGAGTGCGCACGGTGATCGTGAATTGGGGTACATGATGAGCCGAATGCGGAAAGGCCGTAAAGTTGTTGCCGGATATTGGGAAGATATTGATGTTCAAAAACGAATTGGTGTTTGGATGCGTGTTTGTTTTGCTTGGGATGATGCTCAAAAAATGAAAGTTCTCCGTTTCGGGGACAATATGAATAATGTTGCCGTAACGGATGGAGATAAAGTTGAAGCCGAATTGAAGTTTGGTTATCACATTGATTATTGTCCGGTCGGCGATCTTGTACAAATAGTTGATACTGTTACGGACAAGGAAATTGATCCATTGGTTGACGAATACGAATCGCTTTATCATTTTTCAGAAGAAGCCCGAAAATCAGGAACAAAACATCAACAAGTCCGTGAAGCGGCACGGATTGAGCTGGCGTTGCGGCGGATTTTGCAACAGAAAGAAGCCGTTGCGTTCACGACCAATTTTGATGCGTTACACGGTTTGAATCAATTACCGGGTCTTGCGGCGCAGCGTTTGATGAATGATGGTTACGGTTTTGGTGCGGAGGGAGATTGGAAAACGGCGGCGTTGGTGCGGACAATGAAAGTGATGGCGTTTGGTTTATCGGGAGGAACTTCGTTCCTTGAAGATTATGTCTATCATTTCAAAGAAAAAGGAGCGGTTTTACAGGCTCACATGTTGGAAATTTGTCCATCTATTACGGTACAAAAACCGCATTTGGAAGTTCATCCGCTCAGTATTGGCGGCAAAGCCGATCCGGCAAGATTGGTGTTTACGGCACACGAAGGTTATGGTGTTGCGGTAACTGTGGTGGATATGGGGAATCGTTTCCGAATGATTTTAAACGAGGCGGATTGTGTGTTACCGGAATCCGATTTGCCAAAACTTCCTGTTGCGCGGGCTTTCTGGATACCGCGTCCAAATTTAAAAGTTTCCGCCGAAGCGTGGATTTTAGCCGGCGGAACACATCATACGTCTTTTTCATTTGCGTTGACACCGGAATATTTCGATGATTACGTTGAAATTGCCGATATGGAACTTCTCAAAATTGGCGAGTCAACAACAATCGAAATGTTCAAAAAAGAACTTCGTCTTAACGAAGTCTATTATTGGTTGAACCGTGCCGTTCAATCATAAAACCAAACAAAAATGGGAGCGTTTGTTGTTTCGGGGCGACCCTTACGGCAGCAAACGCTCCCGTTAACGGCGGGGTTTATTCCGCGTTTGCACCGTGTTTCGGCGTAATTCTTCCCGCGTTTCCCCTGTGATTACTTCCTCTACCCCTTTTTTAGTACGAAGACAACATCTTCTATTTGCGGATTCAGTTGAACCGGGTCCTGAAAATTGAAATCAAATGTTTCAAGAATATCAAAGCGGTTTACTTTTTTGAGAAGATTTTGAAACTGCCGGAGCGAGTAAGTCCGAAGCGGAAAAATGTCAACAACTTCGTAACGTTTTTTTGGAGTTTTTGCTTTGATACGAAATTCGACGGTTTCAATTCGTCGTTGCCGGTCGAGTGATACGCGGGACAACCGTGATTGCAATGCAAGAGAACCATGTTGAACCGACCATTTTTCCTGTGAACACACCGCGTTGCCTTGCGGTAACAGATGCAAACCGAGTAGATAAATTCCGTTCGGTTTCAAAATATCCGCGACAGCGTGAAGGTGGGACAACGCCGCCGATTCCGAAGTCAGATGGAGAAAACTACTCACAAAATTGAACGCTAAATCAAATGGTTTTTTGTGTCTTAAATCGTTCAGAGAAAATCGGGTCATATCGCCTAATATTGCCGATTCCGTCAAACCATGTTGTCGAAACCGTTTGTTGCAAAATAGAACGGCGTTTGGATTCAGATCGAGACCGACAACTTTGTGTCCCATCTTGGCAAGCCGCCACAAAAGCCGACCTGTTCCGCAAGCCGGTTCAAAAATTCTTCCGTTTCCCGATATATTACAATAATATCGGAGTGCTGTTTTCAGAAATTCGATTTCACGTTTCCACGAATCCGAAAAAAGAACATCATACAATGTTGGATAATCATAAATCATCATTAGACAGTATTAGACAGTGATGTAAAATTTTAGTTATGGGACATTGGGGACGGGAGCGTTTTCCGTTTGTGGGCGATGTTCTTCCCACTCCCGTTAGCAGGTCAAGTTGATATTTATACCCTTCCTTCGCCCTGAAAGGTAGGTGTGTAAAATAGCGATTAAAATGTATTGCAGATTTTTCGTAATATATCAGTGGAATTTTCAAAGCAAGTTTATACAAAACCTTATTTTCACCTTATTTTTCAAACAAAACAACCTTAGTAGCCCAAAGGACTCCCTACAATCAACCTTAT
>JAIROD010000781.1 GCA_031257725.1 Planctomycetaceae bacterium
TCATCTTTTGTATTAACTTCAAGAACACGGCAATTATCCTCTGTTCTTCTGTTCCATTGCGAAACAACAACAGACTGTAAAACCGATTCAAATGTGTTCTTTCGTGAAACGATATTAACGATCGAAAATGAAGTAAATTCTTTTAATAAATATTTCCGCGTTGCAGCCAAATAAGTATCAGTAAGTAACGTTTTGGGATGAATAAAAGACAGTATCCCTTTCGGAGACAACAATGCAGTTCCGCATCCAAAGAATAACTGATAAATGTTGATTCGGCCGCTTTTTAAGTGAGGATAAATTTTCTCATAAGTTTCTTTGAGCCTGTCCTTTGTATCAATAACATTATACGGCGGATTGCCGATAACAATGTCAAATTTATCCACGCCGAACATCCAAACCGAATCGAAAAACGGCGATATTTTCGCTTGATTGTAAGGATTCCACTGCAAGACCATTTCCGCTGTTTCGTGAGTCAATGAACCTGCATCTTCCATCGCAATACTTAATGTACTGCGCAAAGACTCGTCATATTTTTGTAAACGTTTTTTCTCCTCTAATGTACTTGCAGTCAGATATTGATTACGTGTTTCTTGTAACTGTTTAACTGTTGTTTTAATAATAGGCAATTCTAATTTTTTCTGCTTTTCTTTTTTTAATCCAATAAGAGTATTAGCACAAACAAATTTCATTTCAAGATTCGGAAGCGGTTCAATTCCATAATTATCATTTACATTTTTGGTCGGAATAATTTCTTGTATGAGCGACAAAAATATACGCAAGGTTGAAATTTGAGTTGCCATCGGTTGAATGTCAACGCCATAAATTACATTTTGTAATATTTGTAATTTATGGCGGTAACGTTCTGTTTGCGTCATCGTTTTATTCGGATCGAGACGACGCATGATTTCATTCATTATTCCGCACGGAAATGCGCCGGAACCGCAAGCCGGATCAAGAATTTTACATTGTAATAAATCATTTTTCAAATCGTTTTGCAAATAAGCGTCTAAACTTTCACAAACCATATAATCGACGATTTCTTTGGGCGTATAAAAACTTCCTGTAACTTTTCGGCGAGTTTCTTTACTGTCTGTATCAATGCACGACAATAGCGATTCAAAAACTTTACCGATAAATTCAGGATCAATCGTTTGGGTGTATTCTCCGTCGGGTAAATCGTCAATCGAAAGTTTATATTGATATTGTGACAAAATGCGAATAATTCCTGCAACGGGATAATCGCCATCAATTTCTACAAGATGACGTGTTCGTAATTCCGAGAAAAAATAATCGTCGTTTAATGGAAAATCATCGCCGGATTGTTCGTAAAATAAACCGCCGTTAAGAAACGGGATTTTTTGAAATTGTTCTTTAACGATACCAAAGTTTTTGAGTAATTTTCGATGTTCGTATTCATTGCGATTATTTTGCGGAATATTAAGACAATGAAAAAAAATGTTACGGAGAATAGCGTTGTAATAACGATATTCTTCATTCTCTTTTAAGTTCTCTTTGATAAAATTTTCGTCGAATAATTCTTTTGGAATGAGTCCTTTTTCCTGTAAGAAAAAACAAAGCAAAAGACGAATAATAAGTCGTAACGTAAAATCGGGGTCTGCTGCAGAATAAGGATCGTCGCCGGTTTTAGCAGTCCAGTAATACCAGTTTCGGATTTCAAAATAAAATTTATCGCAGAGTTCCTGACGTTTAATTTCATCTTGATAAAGTTGTTCTTTAACAGCGGCGAATGCTTTTTCAACGTCCGCAACAGTACATTTTATCCATTCGGTATCACGACCGGTTGTATCGAATTGTTGAATCAAAAAACCTTGATCAATCAAATAACGATGAATCATTTTATCGATACCGCGCCGTTCAGTAATAACTGCATCACGCCAAACGATTTCTTTTTGGACGTTAAGTTCATGACATTCTTGTTCAACACGTTTTTCAACATTACCGTTTGTCTCGCCGATTTTGAGATAACCGTTGTGCTTGGCAATATCTGCTGTTGTGCATGCGTAAAGTTTCATGATTGCATTTAGAATTATTGTACTTATTTTGTTTTTGTTTAATTTAGATAATCTTATGAATGACTTTGTGTGATTACATTACTTTTGATTAGTGTAGGGAAAATAGGTTTGACAATTTGTTTTTTATTTCATATTGAGATGCTGTTGAAATTTCAAGTTCATCAATAACCATACCAAGTTTTTTCAACGCTTTTTTATCAGTATCGACATAAAAAGTTACTTTTTCCGGCAAACTTGCCGTTGGTATAAAAACAACCTTTTTACCGGAACAAGTATTATTGGTAAAATCAGAAAATAAATTTCCACTCCAGAAAAATATGACGCCAAAAAAAGTTTTTTCATTTGAGTTTCTCTATTTTAAAGAATCATGGAAATTTTATTTGGTCAATGATTCTTTTCGTTTTCAAAATAATTTTATACTCGTTATATTTGAGTTTTGGTTTTTTGGAAAACACGGGTTTTTAGAAGTTCCCTAAAGTATATTTGAACCTTTATACCCCGACAGAGCCATGGGTATTATTCATCAATACGTTCCAGTTTGAAGATGACCGGACGAGTCCCGTCATTACAACACGCGATCATTATCTTTTCATTGTTTGTCCAGCCGCGCATAATTGATCCGCCTTGTAATGCAGCATAAACGTACCGGCTTATGCAGTCCCATGCTTCAGAACAAAATTTACCATTGAGCATACGGAAAAAATCTTCATTCTCAACAATAAATTCCTGCCCATCGTTAAAAAAAGGACATTTCCCTGATTTTGGATCAGCGAGATACTGTTTCTGTAAATCCTGATAAAGCTCTCTTCGCAATACAGTAATTTTACATTTATGTTTTACTTCCATTTTATCCTCCTTATCTGTAAATTGTTGTTTAGTAATAATTGGTTTCTGTTCTTCGGCAACAACCGCTTCCGTCAAAACCGATATTCCTGCCGCCGCAACCGTCGAAGCACCACTGAGAACCGAAGTTTTCACAAAATTGCGACGATTAAATTTTTGAGACATTTGATAACTCCTTCAATAATCAAATAACAAAAAATATTATTCATGTTTTACGCGGTCTGTAACTTCTTTACGTTTTGCTTTATTGAAACGTTCAAGCGTTCCGACGAGGTAACCGGTGGTTCGGCAAACCATAACCAATTTCAGAAT
>JAIROD010000840.1 GCA_031257725.1 Planctomycetaceae bacterium
ACAAAATGATCCGCGTCCCGTAGGGACGCAATATTGGTGAAATTGATGCTTGGTGTTTTTCTACCAATATTTCGTCCCTAACGGGACGAGAGTTTTTAATCGACATCATTTTCTACCAAGATGTTGTCCCTAACGGGACAGAAAAAGGAACATTCACCGCGACTGAATAGTTACAAATAAACTTCAATCTCCGAAAAATTCCACTGATATATTACTAATTTTCTTAATCATCGTCTTCATTCAATCATTAAAATCATCGTTCAGACACGGATTACACGCCCCCATATCCATCATTCCGCTTTACGATACTCTCAACAATCCATGTTCCACTCTCAATTAATCTACTGCCCTTTCAGGGCAAAAGAACAACCTTGACCATCGCCCACAAACGGAAAACGCTCCCAGTTAGTGTGAAATGAGACCTTGTCGCTAACTCATACACGCGGGACGCGTGCGATCCTGCGGTTAGCGAAAAGGTCTATTACGTCAATCAAATAAAACAACCCATTTCTACCCGTTGACAGTATAGTAGATACTGAACCGGCGGTAGGGAACTCACGCCTATCAAACGCCGTAGGGTATTGTTACGAAACAACAACAAAAATCGGAGATTAGGGCAATGCCTTAATCTCCGTTTTGATGTTAATAATCAAATTGTTTTTTACGTTGTGTGAAACAAACAACGCATTACTCGAGTGATTTAATAATCGCACCGCTTGACGGTTGGCAAATTTGAACGAATACCTTCTTATCCATATTATCGTTCAAAGGCTTTGCGCCACGATCTGCGAATACCGCGATGACAATACCCGGATGATTCGACGACGGACGGGCTAAATTGTATTGAGTTGGAGCCGCTGAAGCTATAGAAAAATTTTCTGGAACACGGGCAACATTAATGAACAGCGGATTATTCGCTGCGAGAGTATTATATCCTTTCCAACTTGCATGGGCATTAGTGTTCTCCTCATCAGGTGAAGAATACGCAATGGTACTAGAACTCGTGTAAGCATAAACAAGTCCTTTACTTGCCGGCCAATCATTGATACTTGCAAATGAATCGTTTATAGGATAGCAAAATGCCAGGTGGGCTTCACCTTGAGCGGCAGGTACTGCCACTGATAAAGATGCTGGTGCTACTGGATAATCACTAGTAGTACCATCACCTTGAGAAATCCATTCACCTGCCTGTAAATTTTCGGAAAGTAAAATCATATTCGAGGTACCATTATGCATTGAAATATAATCAAGAGAAACAGTCGGACCTTTATCTCTAGGATCTGTTGCTGCGCCTGGCGTATCCATCAGATAATCAAAGAAAGGTGCATCCTCTCGACGAGCAGGGTCATTATACCTTCCTGTATAAATGCCGCCCCACGTACCTACCGCATTCTGATATCCGCCGTTAACAACGTACGAGATTCTTGTTCCCTCAACAACATCACTTTTACATTTGAGTGACGGTAACGTCAATCCAAATATAGCCTCGCTGGGAGCGACGTACCAATTTGTTAAACGATCCCATGCGGTTGTTTGTTCCATATACGGCAGGATCAATCCAACCCAGCTAACCTGAACTTCTGTTGTTGTTCCGTCGTCTCCTGTACCTGTTGTTTTACTGACTAATCGTTGTCGCAGAGCCGGTAAGTAAGTTTTTGCTGCGTCGTAATTGATAATCGCCAAGGCTGCTTGGCTTTGATTACTCACGCATGTTGCACGGCGTCCTGCTTCTCTTGCGGCGTTGACGGCAGGCAATAGCAGTCCTGCCAACATGCCAATGATCGAAATAACGACCAGTAATTCCACAAGAGTAAAACCGACATGAAGTTGTTTTTTCATTGTCTTTCTCCTTAAATTGAAGTTTGAATATTTTTACTGATCATTTTGACCGGTAGAGGTTTATTCAATAACCATTTAATGGTTAATATGGGGATTGGTTTGTGGTGAAAAAGTTGTTTCACCCTTCACTACCCACGAACAGTGTCTTATTTTCCGTGATATTGACGAAAAATACAAGAAAAATTTCAAAAATTTCCTAGCGTTCAGAGGGTGGTTGTTAACATGGATAAAAATTTTATGTCAATTATTGGCAGGTAGGCGACCGTTCGCCGAACGGCCGCACCGGTTGAGATTTCACTGATTCCCAAACGGTTTGCGCCAGCAAAACGGTTTATTATTGAATCGACGTGCGATAGACAGGACAAACCTTCCTGGCGTCAGTTAAATCTCAACCGGTGCGGCCGTCCAGCGGACGGATCGCCTACCTCGCAATTTTTCTACTTTAATTGACCTAATTGAACAACCAGCCTGTGAACGCTAGGAAAAACTGCGTAAATCTGTGGATAACAATTATGTTGGTTATGGATAATATTAGAGAGACTCATCAATGTTTTATGGAGAATCATCTGTCCCTAAAGTCCCTTTTTATAAGGATGTTAGGGACAAAAAAGGACATTAGGGACAAATAATCACCATCTCCAATAGTTTTGGGACAAATGATATTTAATGATATTTTTGGGGATTTCCAATAGCCGGTTACCTACCTTTTGAGTATGTAGGAATCATCTTCTTTATAGAGAATCCGGCCATGAATATAAACATCTTGTCCGGTAATCTGAATTTCCGGCAACTCCAATTTCCATGCCCGTTCCATTTCAGCTAAACCAATTCCACCAACCACCGGATAAGCAGATTCACCGCCAATCAATTTTGGTGCGATAAAAACATGAGCTTCATCAATGAGTTTCATGTCGAATAATGTACCGAATACTTGTTTTCCGCCTTCGACCAAAAGATTTGTGATTTTCCGTTGTGCAAGAAGTTTCATTAAAATTTCAGTTCTGTTTCGGTAATCATGTGCAGTGTTTTCCGGATTGGTATTCTTGGATTCGATGTTCTCTGATTCAGT
Organism: Planctomycetaceae bacterium; assembly: GCA_031257725.1. Classification (GTDB taxonomy): domain Bacteria; phylum Planctomycetota; class Planctomycetia; order Pirellulales; family Thermoguttaceae; genus WRKP01. The sequence goes on from JAIROD010000840.1 coordinate 2,909, forward strand.
GTTCTCTGATTCAGTGTTTTCCGATAAAAGCGGAAGGATTTCACAACCGGCATCTTGCAGGGTTTTAATCCGTTTTTTTGGGGCATTGTGGTTGACGACCAGCAGTACCGGGATCTGACGGGCGGTTTGAACCAAGCGGTATTCCGATGTCAACGCGGCATTGGAATCGAGAACAATTCGAATCGGCGTTCGCGGCACAACTTCGTCAAGGCGAGCCGTTAAATCAGGATTATCACGCAACGCGGTTTGTGATCCGATCATAATTGCGTCCATCCGGCTACGAAGGCGGTGGACAATTTTCCGTGATGCTTCACTGGAGATCCATCGACTACTTCCGGTTCGTGATGCCAAACGCCCATCTAAGGTCATTGCCCATTTGGCGATAATCCAAGGGCGATGTTTTTGCAACAGGGTCAAATAGGGAGCATTCAAGGAGTGTGCTTCATTTTCGAGTACATGCTCTGTAATTTCGAAACCGGCGTCACGAAGAATTTTCAACCCTTGACCATTGACAAGCGGATTGGGATCGCGCATTGCAACGACAATACGGCGGATTCCTGAAGATTGAAGAGCGGCAGTACAAGGTGGTGTTTTGCCGTAATGCGAACATGGTTCCAACGTTACATAACAGGTTGATCCGGCAACCGATTCTTCACCGCAACATTTTTGTGCGTCATGCAGTGCTTCAATTTCGGCGTGCGGCTTGCCGAATTGGGTATGAAAACCTTTGCCGATCACGTTTCCGTTTTTGACGAGAACGCAACCGACCATTGGATTAGGTTCGACCAATCCCTCGCCGCGCTTGGCAAGTTCCAGTGCCAATCGCATAAACTGTATATCGTTTTCCATAAAATTGTTTCTGAATTTGAGAGATCAAAAGAAGCTCAGGGACCTGTTGGAGATTGGGACTTTAGGGACAATTGGAATTGTCTTATGTTTTATTTTGTTTTTCTTTTAGATTTTAAATTTTATCTACGGGTTTGTATATTTTCTGATAATTTCGGAATTTTGGGGAAAATTATTGAAATAA
>JAIROD010000159.1 GCA_031257725.1 Planctomycetaceae bacterium
TGCGGGGTTGAGAACACTTTCACAAAAACTACACCAAAAAAACGCCCCCAAACAGAAAACGCTCCCGTTCCGGCGGTTAAAACTGCTGGCTACATTGGAAAGTCCCTTCGGGGCAAGACGATTTTTCCAATCAAAATTTTTAACTCAATACTTAATACTCAATACGATATGGGGACGACGATAGGGACATGAGAGACAAATGAAACAAAAAAAGAAGTTTTTTACCAAGGGGGTCTTGGAATTTGTTTTTTCAGGTATAGAATATTAATTGTCTTTATTTTGAAATGAATGATTTAATGAAAAGTTAGAGTAATATAATCAGTGGAATTTTTATTTGGGGGTAAAACTGTCCGCGTTTATGAATTCCACTGATAGATTGCGAATAAAATATCGTTTCGGTAATTTGTAGAACATCCTCTTTTTACATGCCTAATAATCATGAAAAATACAATACTTTCCCATGTTGGTTTGATTTCATTGTTGCTTTCTCTTCTTTGGATTGGAACTGTCCCGGCTCAGGAAGCCGAAGCAGAACCGGAATTGCCAAAGCCCGCCATTAATTCCGCCGATGCCGATAATCCGGGAATGCCTTGGCTCGATCAGGCAACTGATGAAAAACTTCGCGCCCGGAATGCTGTTGATTTCGGCAAAGTAATTGCGCTTTGCCGACGTGCCAGAAAAGAAGGGCTTGTCGGTGAGAATCTGGTGTATTGCGACCAACTCCGCGCCGCCGCCCAACTTCAACGCGGTTTGATCTTAGCACAAGAATTGCTCACAAAACCGGTAAACGCGTTACCAACAGATTGGAACACGTTACGTACCAAAGTTTTAGACGATTTGGAAGAAGCAATTACCATTATCAAAGATCAACCCCTGCCCTATATCTGTATCGCTCAATTAAATACGGCGTTGCCAAACGGTAACCCCCAACGTGCTTCCGAAATACTCGATCTTGCGCTGGAAAATGTAAAAGGCGATCCTAATGCTTTGCTTCAAATTATTGTTCTCAAAGCAGCTCTCGAAAAAGATCCGGTTAAGCGTGAACAATTTATCGCCGGCAAAACAACAGAAAACTCCAATACCCAACTCCTATTACTTCACGCTTTAAGCCTGATTGAACTGAAACGGATTGACGAGGCTCTTGAACGGCTTCACAAAATTATTGAACTCGAACCGGATAATATTCACGCATTGGATGTCGCATTCCAATTACTGCTCAGTCGAAAAGAATATGAAGAAGCGTTGAAAATTTTGGACACAAAGGATAAAAAAGGTGCCAATGACGAAGTAACCCTGAAACAACGGATTCCACTCCTCATCGAAATAGGAAAATTAACCGAAGCAATCGCCTTGTTGGACGAACTGCGGAAAAAATATCCCGATGAACCGCGAATTCTTTTACTCCGTGCGGAATTACACGGACAAGTTAAGGATTACGACAAAGCTCTCCGAGATATTGATGCGGGAATCCGACTTTTTCCCAATCATCCGTTGTTCCTGATCCAGAAAATCAAATTACTCGTCGCAAAAGAACTGTACGACGACGCACTGAAAATTCTTGACGATTTTCTTAAAGAAAATCCCGAAGGCGCGGATAAAGAACCATGGACTTTCCTGAAAATTCAGGTTCTCTGTGATGCCAAAAAATACGACGAAGCCCTCGCCATTCTTGAGGAAATTCATCAAAAAGAACCGGAGAAAGAGGAGATTAGGTTGCTCATGATTAGCGTTTTTTCGTCACAAAAGAAAAACCGTAAAGCGTTGGAATATCTGTCGCCGTTGCTCGAAAAGGAACCGGAAAATATTGCTCTGTTGCGGATTAAATCACAAATCCTGATTGCGCTGAACCGTCATTACGATGCGGTTAAGGTTCTTGAAACAGTGATCAAAACGGAACCAAATGATGAAGTTTCCATCAATAATCTGTCCTGGATTCTTTCAACTTCACCGGTTGAATCCGTTCGGAATGGTAAACGTGCCTTAGAATTAGCGGAAAAAGCATGTCAATTGACCAATTACAAAAAAGCCTATATTCTCAGTACACTGGCAGCCGCTTATGCGGAAATCGGTAACTTTGAAAAGGCAATTGAGTGGTCGGAAAAGAGTATCGAAAATGCCAATGAAGATGAAAATGTCAGTGAACGCATTGACGATCTGAGAAAAGAACTCAATTCATACAAACAAAAAAAACCATTCCGCGAGATTTTACCGGAAGAAAAAGAATGAGGGGGAATCTCTAATAATTCAGAATTTACTGAAAGTTAACGGTGTGGGGTTTGCCCTGCGTTGTTAGACTTAACCCCCAAAACACGGGGGAAACCCCGTCGTTAACTAAAAAACACGGGGTAAACCCCGTCGTTAACTAAAAACACGGGATAACCCCTGTCGCTAAACTAATTGGTTGAAAATAAAAAATTGGTAACTATTCAGTCGAGGAAGGTAGGCAACCTTTCGCCGAAAGGTTGCGTTGCCGCTAGGCAACAGTGAATCAGATTCGATTGGGCAATTGGTGTTTCCGACCGGTTTGGAAACCGATTGCCAGCGGGAAACAGGGGCAAGTCGGCTATCGCCGTATTAATCAAAAACCGCTCGGCGAGCGGTTGCCTACCTCTTGATTATTGGACTGATGATAAATAATAGGATCGCTACTGAATAGTTACACTTAATTTTTAATTTTTAATTCCATAATCAAAAATGACGCTATTGAAAACGGGAATGTTTGGCGTTTGGGGGTGATGTTCTCCCCACTCCCGTTAAGGGTTGCTGATCAATCCTTTGCCCTGACAGGGCAATACCTACCAGCCCGCCGCATCGCGGCGGGTGCGATTGCCCAAGAAATCGTAACTGTCTATTTTAATTTTTATTAGTCCTGCAAGGACTATTAAGTAAAATACTTTATTAACCGTATGCTTTAGCATGCGGATAGGGCAAACACACCACAAAGTCCCGCAGGGACGACATTGTATTGGAGTAATATACCGCAAACGGCATGATATTGGTTGTTTTTGTTTGATTCAAGAGGTAGGCAACCTTTCGCCGTAAGGTTGCGTCGGCGCTAGCCGACTTGCCCCTGTTTCCCGCTGGCAATCGGTTTCCAAACCGGTCGGAAACACCAATTGCCCAATCGAATCTGATTCACTGTTGCCTAGCGGCAACGCAACCGTGGGTGAAAGCCCTTCGGCAAAAGGTTGCCTACCATCGAATGACCAATCTACTGAATAATTACAAAAAATCAAGGCGACTGAATTAGTTACCTTTTGTTTTTATTGGATCAGCCGGACGGTTGGGCCACTTTTGGGGTTCTGCTTCCATGCGTTTGAGAACTTCTTCGATACCACGTTGAAGTTGCGGGTCATGCCCTTCGAGCATTGCCTTTGGATCGTTTTCCACTTCAATATCCGGCTCAACCCCTTTACCCTCAATAATCCAATTGCCGTTTTCATCGTTTGTGCCGCGAAGTGGAACAAACACCATGCCGCCATCCAACAATTGTCCGCGCGGCGAAATTCCAACCACTCCGCCCCAACTCCGTTTGCCAATCAATAACCCAAGTCCGGCTTTGCGAAAATAATAAGGAAAAATATCGCCGTCGCTTGCCGACGTTTCATTAATTAGGCAAACCTGATGCCCAAACCGAGCATTGCCCGGATACGCGCCCGGTGAAATATTTGTTCCGCCAAACCGTGTTCCAAGCAATTTTTGATTCAACCGCATAATAATCCATTGTGAAATATTCCCGCCGCCGTTGCTGCGAACATCAATCACCAAACCTTCCTTGCGAATCTGCGGATAATACCATTTCAAAAATTCATAAGCACCGGAAGCCCCCATATCCGGAATGTGCAGATAACCAACACGCCCCTCTGTCGCTTGGGCAACCTTTTCACGGTTTTTCAAAACAAAATTAAGATACAGCAAATTTTGTTCGCTTGTTACAGGAACATACGTTGTCTTCCGCGAACCTTTAAGCGTTGGTTCCGCGTTAAGCGTTAAGGTAACCGGATCGCTTCGGTGTTGTAATAATCGGTACGGATTTTCATCGCCGGTCAGTTCGTTTCCGTCAATTTGTAAAACGTAATCGCCGACCTGAGCGTTCACTCCGATTTCGGTCAATGGCGAACGGTATTTTGATTCCTCGTTTTCACCGCGAAAAATGGCGGAGATTTTGTAACGGTTTGATTTCGTATCAAGTTCAAACCGGCAACCCGGTAACCCAACAACAGGACGACGCGGCTGAACAAAATCACCGCCCTGAATATAAGCGTGTCCGACATTCAATTCGGCAACCATTTCACTTAAAACATAATTCAAATCACTTCGGTGAGCAACATAAGGAAGAAGTTCCCGATATTGCCGTTTCAAAGCGTCCCAATCGTAACCGTGCATATTTTTAACGTAAAAATAATCACGGAATTTCCGCCATGTTTCGTCAAACATTTCCGCCCATTCTTCAGCGGGAACACGATCAACAAACAAATTATCTGTTTTCAGATCAATAATTTTCGCCGAGATTTTCGGTTCGCAAACTTTTAACGCTTTTCCGGAACGAAAAACAATTTTAGAAAAATCCGGTGCTATCGAATATCCCTCCACATCACTGATTAAAAGCGTTTCTTTGCGTTCTTTCAGATCATAAATCATCAAACGCGGTTTCCGTTCCGGTTCACGTCCATAAAATGAAGCGTCGCGTTTAAGATAGTACAAAAATTGTCCGCTTGCCGAAAGATTGTCAAAATTATCGGATGTAACAGGAATCCGAACAACCCGATCTGCCAAACCGTCCCAATCAATTTTCGTCAACTTAGGAATCGACGGTTTCGGTACAAGTTTTGCTGTGTTATCATCGGTTACGGTGTCGGTGCTTTCTGTTTCTGTTTCGGTTTTGGAAGGTGTTGGAACATTTGTTGCGGGAGAAGGCGTTTGTGTGATTGGCGTTGTTACGTCATCGTATTGCGGAGCAAACGGATTCGCAACATTTTTTCGTAACGTCATAGCAAAAATTCCTTTATCACGGTTTCCTGCAAAATTCCATTCCACCGAACTATGTTGCGGTGCAAATTCACGTCGTGCCAGAAAATAAAGGTAATTTCCTGCCGGATCCCAAACCGGTTCCCGAACATCGAACATCGGATCAGTAATCGGACGGGATTTTTTTGTTGCGATTTCATAGATATGGAGTTGTCCGAATCCTTGCGGATCATACAACATGTACGCCAGGTAACCGCCGCACGGCGACCAACAACCAACCGGCGTTCCGCCGTGCAACGCCGTAACAATCTCAACCGGAATACCTTGCTTAAAATGTTCATTACCTTGCACTGCAACAATCCAGAGTTTAGCGTTACAATCGCTGACGGAAAGATAACGTCCGCAAGGGGAAATTCGCAAATGATCAAGTTGACCGTTGAAGGTGCTTGTTAATTGTAACGGCGTTTTGGTTCCCTGAACTTCTTGCAGATACAATTGATCTTCACCGGATTTATCGGAAATGTACACAATTGTTTTGCCGTTGTACGACCATATTGGACAACGTTCATGGGCGTTACTGGAATGCGTATAATTCCGAACATACCCTTTGTCTGCCGGAACCGTAAAAAGATCGCCGCGTGCAGTTATGGCAACACGTTTACCGCCGGGTGCGGCGGCATACTGTTCAATATTCCCGCTCACATTGGTTCGAGCCGGACGCATTGCAAGACCGTCATGAGGAACCCGAACATTGATTTTTGAAAACTGTTGCGCATCTTGCGGTGCATTCGTGTTATAAATAACTAATTCACCGCCGAGTTCATAAACAATTTGTCCTTCTTTATCACCGGAAGCCCAACGAATATCCCATTGGCGTTCATCGGTACACGGAACAATCTCCTCTGTTTTTGTATCATATTCAAAGAGATTCATGGTACCGGTTCGGTCGGAAGTGAAATAGATTTTGTTGTCAATCCAGATTGGTTCACGCTCTGTTCGCGGATGTTGATCGAGACGTTTTGATTCCTTTGTTTCCAGATCGAAAATAGTCAGATACTGTGCCCAACCGCCTTCGTAACGTTTCCACGACCGGAAATCACGAAACAACGGCGAATAAACAATTTTTGTTCCATCCGGTGAAAAATCACCGGCTCCGGCTGTCGGCATTCCGACTTTTTTCGGCAAACCGCCGCGAACCGGAACCGTATAAAGCGTACCGAGTTCTGTTACGGAATTGGAATCACGAAGCGACCGAAACAAAATACATTTACCGTCCGGTGTCCAGCCGTAAACAATATTATCGTAACCACGTCTGGGCGGCATAGGACCGACTGAAGGATAAAACGTTAATTGTTGTGGAACGCCGCCGGTTGACGGAATAACGTACACTTGTTCGTCGCCGTCATATTGTCCGGTAAACGCAATCCATTTACCATCCGGCGAAAATTTCGGAAAAATTTCAAGACCTTCATGAGCGGTGAGCCGTGTTGCCGTACCGCCTTTTGTTGAAACTTTCCAAAGATCACCACCGTAACAGAAAACAACAGTTTTACCGTGAATATCGGGAAATCGCAGTAGTTTTGTGCCGCTGCTTTTCTGTGAGGGTGAGGGCGAGGGTGAAGTGGGCAAGGCTGGTTCGGCAGGCGAAATCGAAAACAATACCCAAAATAGGAACAGTGAACAAACGATTTTTTTGTACATCGTGAAATATCCTGAAAAAATGTAATATATCAGTGGAATTTTTCGGAGATTGAAGTTTATTTTTTACCACCCCTAGCCCCTCCGAAGGAGGGGAATGATTCCCCTCCTTCGGAGGGGCTAGGGAGGGGCATTCGGAGTAAACGACTGAATAGTTAAAAAAAATATTTCACTGATATATTACGAAAAAATTGGTTAATTGATCAATTGGTTAATTAGTTAATTAGTTAATTAGTTAAAATACGTGTTTTGAAATAAAATGTAACAATGTTGAGCCAACATAATTTAATGAAGTATAGTTTAAAAAATTGATAAGAAAACTCTATCCTGTTTATTTTGCCTTATTTTTTTTCCTAGAATATCTGAAAAAACGGATTATTTCGGATGTTACGCCATCGTCGAAAATTTCTGACTGTATTCACGCCTGCCATGATGAATTTTATCCATTGAAACAATCGGGAATCTCTCATAATTCAGAATTTACCAAACGTTAACGGCGTGGGCTTGCCCCGCGTTGTTCGACTTAACCCTAAAACACGGGGTAAACCCCATCGTTAACTATTAATTTATTAATTAATAGGTTGAAAATAAAAAACTGAATTATTAGAGATGCCCTTATGGAATATACCGCAAACGGCATGATATTGGTTGTTTTTGTTTGATTCAAGGTAATATATCAGTGGAATATTTTTTTAACGGATGTTCCTTTTTTCGAGTGTCCAATTTTCATCAGATGCCTCAAAACGTAGTGTTTTGTCCCAGGTGTACCCAGTAAAAAATAATTATTTTTTATTTTTTACTATTTTTTCGGAACTTTATGAGTTTTTTGTTGTTTAATGTACCCAGTGAGCCGTATTGTTCGCTGAAAAGATTTCTTTCCGATAGAGTATTCCTATCTGGAAAGCGACTTTAACCAACTC
>JAIROD010000168.1 GCA_031257725.1 Planctomycetaceae bacterium
GTCCACAGGGGCAAGTCGGCGAGTACGCCGACGCAATGGCGGGTGAAAGCCCTTCGGCGAAACATTGCCTACCTTCCTCAACGGAATAGTTAAAAAAAATATTCCACTGATATATTACTAAAATTTGGTTTTAATCTATTTTGACCAATCAGTAGCGGCCGCGTCCTCGTCGCCGAAAAAAGTTTACGGTAACAGGATATTGCCGTTACCGTACTTTCCCAAAAACAGAAAACTCAAGTAGAACGAGTATATGTTTGGGCTATGATGGGGTTAATAAAAATAAACGGTTGCAATTCAATCTTTTGAAAACCGGTTTTTGCGCAAAATATGATGATAATGTTGCGCGAAACGGTGGGCTTCGTCACGGACGTATTGCAAAAGACGCAAAGCATACGAATGCCGGCTTAACCGTAACGGATTTTCCTGATTGGGTACAAAAATTTCTTCCTCGCGTTTTGCCAGTGAAATCACCAACCCCGGTTGAAACGGTGTTCGAGATAACGCCGTAAGAACGGAGTGTAATTGACCTTTGCCGCCGTCAATCAGTAAAAGATCAGGATGCGGATAATCGGTTTCTTCATGCGAAAACCGTCGCGTAACCACTTCCGCCAAACTGGCAAAATCATCAATTCCTCGAACCGTTTTAATTTTGTAACGTCGATAACCCGGTTTGAACGGCAACCCGTCAATAAACCGGACTAAACTTGCCGCCATATCTGTGCCGCCAAGATGAGCAATGTCAATTCCTTCAATTGTTCGAGGGATTTTTTCCAGTTTGAAAATTTTCTGAAGCCCCAACACGCCGCGGCGAGGATCAATCATAAACGCTTCCGGCTGAATATTCGTATCGATTTTACCGCGTTGATCAAGCGTTTTCAAATGGTGAATCTGATCACGGAGTTCGGCGGCAAGTTCATATTGACGTTCTTCGGCAGTCTCACGCATTTCCCGCTGAAGATCGGCAAGCAATGATTTTTTTTTACCTTCAAGGAATCGAACCAAACGGTTAATATTTTTCCGGTATTCTTCAGCGGTGATACGAAAATTGCAGGGTGCCGAGCATTGATGAATCGAGTGTAAAAGACAAGGACGAAACCAACGCCAACGTTCATCGTTTGTCCGTAAATCAAGCGTGCAAGTTCGAAACCTGAATATCTTTTGCAAAACAAGAATTGCTCCGCGCAAACCGGATGAATTAGTAAACGGACCAAACAACCGAACGCCATGATCTTTAGGTGTTCGCGTTATTTCGACACGAGGAAACGGTTCACGTGTACGAATTTGCAAATAAGGAAACGTTTTTGAATCTTTCAGATCACGATTGTATTTCGGCTGAATATCTTTGATCAACCGCGCCTCCAACAGCAGAGCGTCAACTTCACTTTCCGTTTCAATAAAATCAATGTCATGGATTTCAGGAATTAATGGAGCGGTTCGGGCATCTTCAAGTGCCGCCTTATGAAAATAGGAAGAGGCACGGTTACGCAAATCTTTTGCCTTACCAATATAAATCACCCGTTCCGCTTCATCTTTCATCAGATAAACACCGGAATGGTGCGGAAATGTTTTGACTTTTTCCGCCGCAGGCGAATTGTCCCATAGACCGCTCTGTTCTTGTTTTGATTCCATGAATCTGATCTGTTAGGGAGAATAGGGAGGGACTTTAGGGACTAATGGGACAAATGATCTTTAATATCTATTTGTGTTGAGAGCAAAAGTATCATTAAAGATTTTCAAAGAAAATATTTTACCACTTCATCAAGATTGAATGCAAGTCCCCTTAACTTTTTCAAAATATGGTAACTATTCAGTAGTGGTGAATGTTTCTTTTTCTGTCCCGTTAGAGACAACCTATTGGTGGAAAACAGTGAATATAGGGAATCTCTAATAATCCAGGATTAACCGAACGTTAACGGCGTGGGCTTGCCCCGCGTTGTTAGGCTTAACCCTAAAACACGGGGTAACCCCCGTCGTTAACTATTGGGAATCTCTAATTATTCAGAATTTACCGAAAATTAACGGCGTGGACTTGCCCCGCGTTGTTAGACTTAACCCTAAAACACGGGGTAAACCCCGTCGTTAACTATTAACTATTAATAGATTGAAAATAAAAAATTGAATTATTAGAGATGCCCTTTTATCTGTTTTTTTATTTAGGTTGTTTAATATTTTCAAAAAAGTTTCCTTCGTAAGGGAAAAACCTGTTGACAATTTATTCGGTTCCATGTAAACTGTGAAACTCAATTCAATTGCGAGACATTTTTTTCTTGCCGTGTTGTTTTTCGGCAATGTTTCGCGGTTATTTCGATGAAACCTTATAAAATAAGGAGATTGACAATGAAAAATGTAGTGATGTTTTTGGTTGAGATTTTGGCGTTTTTCTTTGAAAAATGCCAAATGTTAAAATGGGCAAGACAGGGGGGGGGGGGCAGTATTTAGAGGAAAGTTAATAACGGAGAGTGGAAAGTGTTCGGTTTTCCGACATTTTCCCGCAAAATTCTCAACTCTTTTACGTTCTTCACCGTTCGGCTTTACTCTTGTCGAACTTCTTGTGGTGATTGCGATTATCGGCGTGTTAATCGCTCTTCTGTTACCGGCAGTGCAGGCAGCCCGTGAAGCCTATTTTTGAAAAAAAGTCCAAAATAATTCATTTTTCTCAAAAATTTTTTCCCGAAAATGTTAAAATAGGCAATGTATGAGGATTATATCGAACTATTTTAACTTACGAACTTTTGTCTCTTGGAAAAACTCACTTATTGAACCTTGGTTTTCTCAAGAGGAAAACGACTTACTAATAAATCACGTAATACCAAAATCTCGTGTAACGGAATATCCTTTTCGGTATTATCAAAAGTACCCCCATTTTGACACAATAAATTTACTATTGCCTCATTATCTGCCAAAACTTTTTTGTACTCTTTTTCTTTCTGTAACTGGATATAATGCG
>JAIROD010000213.1 GCA_031257725.1 Planctomycetaceae bacterium
ACACGAAATTTCACGAAAAGGATTTTATGTAATTTTTAGTGTGTTTCGTAAAATTTAGTGTGTTTCGTGTTTAAAATAGACAGTTACCCCTTAAAGGGGTTGTTCGTTGTAATAAATCAATCGCAAAATGTAAAACCTCCAATTGAGTGAATAGATACTTAAATTTTTATCGTTAAAAAATTATAACATTTCAGTGAAAATTTTTGTGAAAATGGTATTCTCAACAATGGTTGAATTGTGTATAATTTTTGTCAATTATAAATTTAAATTTTCAATATTTTTTATAATTAAAATTGAAAATATAGGAAACAAACAAAATGAACTATTTGTTCTCTTTATTCTTTATTCTTTGGTTAGGCGTGTTCGGAGTTGCCGAACTCAACGCGGCTTCCAATGCTGTTTGGCAGACAACTGTTAGCGTTCAATGGCGTGAAACACCGATTGGCGAATCGTTGAAACGATTGGCGGCTGCGCAGAAAATCGGATTTTTGATTGACCGGCGTTTAGACCCGTCCACACCGCTTCATTTCGAATCAACCGGACAACCGTTAGGACAAATGATGCAACAATTAGCCTTATCACTTGGTCAAGGTTGTGTTTTATTCGAAACAACTGTTTATTGGGGACCTAAAACGACAGCGGAAATGTTACCGATTTTACTTGCGGAACAACAAAATCGGCTTGAAAAATTAACGCCGCGCCGTGCCGCACTATTCCGGCGTAAACGATCACTTCATATTCCATTTCTGTCCGAACCAAAAGAAATTCTACAAAAATTAGCGTTGCAAAATAATTTTCGTTGGAAAAATCTTGAAATTCTTCCTCATGATTTATGGGACGAAAAGTCGCTCAACAATCTTTCACTCAATGAATTGCTAACAATTTTGCTGATTGGTTTTGAAATGACTTTTGAAATTGAGGACGATAATGAAACGTTGACGATACACCCTTTACCGCAACAGCAATCAATACCGCATCCAACCGCAAACATTGAAATTTCATCCGAAAACATTTCATCTGAAAACATAGAACCCAATATTCAAAATATTCAGAAACAAAAAATTCAGGAAACTCAAAAAGTACAAAACACAAAAAATGTACAAAATATACCGAAAGTTCCGCTTGCCCAGCGGCGTTTTACGCTTAAAGTTGAAAACCAACGTCTTGATCTATTATTACAATCGTTGACGGAACGGCTTCATTTGAAATTGGAAATCAACGAGAAATCGCTTACTGCCAAAGGAGTTTCACCGGACAAGCGTGTTTCGTTTGATGTAAAAAATGTAACAGCCGTTCAACTATTCCGGGCAATTCTCCGCCCTTTGAAATTGGATTTTCAAATTAAAGAAGAAACTCTCCGCGTTTGGTGAATTTTATTCCGAACAATTAAATCATCGGAATTGTCCTCAACATTCTGTTTCTGCTATTCCAGCATATTTAACAGCCCAGCCGTGAAATATCATGGTTAGCCCGTGATATTTCACGGACTAATCGAAAAATCTGCTAAAATCACAGGATTTTTGAGCTGAAAATTGATTCGGCATGATTCTTGCATTTTCAATAATTCAATCACGAAACGATAAGAGACTTACTTTGTTGCTGTTGTCTGAATCGTGTACTTACTTCGTTTATGTTATTTAAACAACAAAAATAAAAGGATTTAACTATGAAAAAGAATTTAAAAAACTTGAGTATTCAAAATCAACGCACACAAATTCAAAAAGTAAAAGGATTTGGTAATACCGTAAAACATATAATTTCCGAATTATTTCCTGTCAAAATAAGGAGAGAAGATAAAATGAGTATTAAGAAGGCGTTTACTCTGGTCGAACTTCTTGTAGTTATTACGATTATTGGTGTGCTAATTGCTATTCTATTACCGGCAGTTCAAGCCGCTCGAGAAGTGGCACGACGGATGCAGTGTACGAATCATCTTAAACAGTTGATTTTGGCTTCTCACAACTATCATGATGTTTACGATTCTTTACCCGGAGGAAGCAGCGGACCATTCAGTAAAAATACAAGTAATCCGACACGCTACAACATCACTTGTTCGCTTTTACCATTCATTGAGCAATCAACTGTTTTTGAACAATTAGCAGAACAAAGTTTATTAAAGCCTAATGACGAATTTTCCGGCGTTGCAGGAACGGCGCATGCTGCCAAAATCAGTATTTTTCTTTGCCCGTCTGACGGCGGTCCCGGGTGGACGAAACCGGACAACTATTCGGGAAAAATCAATTATAAATGGAATATCGGTGATAATGCCGCAGGCTGGAACAGTAATATCAAAGAATTTCGTGGTCCGTTTGGAAAAGGTATTTGGTATAATTTTAGCGCGATCACCGATGGAACCAGCAATACCATCTTTTTTAGTGAACGAGCTATTTTCGACGCTTCTGATTTGGCAGCGCCGCAGACCGGCGCACGTAACGTTAAAATAGGAATACAACATAACAGTGCTTCAATAGCAGCACCTTTTTCGTTAGTCACGCAATCTTTTGGAACCATAAAGATGTTTACATCCCGACCTGATTGTCTTAATAAAGTGTCCGGCGGGGAATATTTAGCATCGGTTACCGAGTCCAATTTATTTGGACATGCAGGATACATGTGGACTGATGGTTATTTCGCTTTTGCCAGTTTTGCAACAATAACTCCGCCCAATTCCGCTTCATGTCTTAATAGAAACAGCAGCAGTAGTGGTAAAGATAGTGCGGCAATTGCCCCGACGAGTTATCATTCCGGCGGTGTAAATGGCGCATTCGGAGATGGTTCTGTTCGGTTTATTACCGAAACGATTGATGCCGGAACCGGCAATGCATGCGTTATTTCCGGTTCTTCACCGTTTGGCATTTGGGGTAATATAGGGTCAAGGGATGGCGGAGAATTGATTTCACTCTAATCAGGTATGGGATTGTCCGCAAATAACGTATCCGATAATTTAACGTTACTTTCTTGAAAACACGTTAAAATTAACCCAAATTGAACACTTTATCGGCGGGTAATCCCTATTAGGCGTATGGGAATAATGAAACTTGTTCATTCATTTCCAATTGTTGTTGTTGTTGTTGTTTTACAAAAGGAATCCATAAGTGTTACGTCAATGGTTTATTGTTGTGTTGATTGTTTTGCCGTTTATACTGAACATTGGTTGCAGTAAACATCCTAAAGGTTTTCCAAAACTTTATCCTTGCAGTATCGCTCTGACTAAAAACGGGAAACCGTTACATAATGTTTGTGTTTTACTAAAAAATGAAACGGTTCAAGGGACTTGGGGAATATCAGGAACGACAGATATATCCGGAACGGCAATTATTGTAACCAGTTTGGGGGAATACATTGGAAAGGGAATTCCCAATGGAGAATATATCGTTTCACTAGATGAAATCATTCATCCGCCTAATGGAAAAACAAAGGAAGAAATCGGAAAATTGCCCGAAGAAGAATTGTATAAATATATTGCTGAAGAAGCAAAAATGATAGATGCGTTGCGAATAATACCGAAAGAATTTTCAGATTCCAACAAATCACCACTCAAGATTGCCGTCAAAGCAAACAGCAACAATAAAATTATAATCAATTTAGACGATTATACCAAACCATAGAACGAGGATTCACACATTATCTCTTTTCAATATGTAATTATTCAGTCGATTGTAGTCCTATTTATTGTTACTGATGTTTTTAAACGTTTGTCATCGGGTCAACGCCGTAGGCGTTTCCTGTGAATAACCGCCGCCAGTTAGTAGATACTGAACCAGCGGTAACAGACCGACAAACCACCAACCCCTTTAGGGGGTAACTGTCTATTTTATTTGTAACTATTCAGTAGCGATCCTATTATTTATCATCAGTCCAATAATCAAGAGGTAGGCAACCTTTCGCCGAAAGGTTGCGTCGGCGATAGCCGACTTGCCCCTGTTTCCCGCCGGCAATCGGTTTCCAAACCGGTCGGAAACACCAATTGCCCAATCGAATCT
>JAIROD010000296.1 GCA_031257725.1 Planctomycetaceae bacterium
ATTCGGCGGATTTGTATCTATTTTTCCACAGAAAATGACGATTAATTACCGATATTATTGTCGAAACATAACAATTTTGTATCTATTCCGTAGTGTATTATCAGGAAATACTCATCAGGTGAGCGACTCAAGAGGTAGTCGCAATGGTTGGTTTGTAATTTCCATCTGCAAGCCGACGCAACTTTCGCCGAAGTAATATTTCAGTGGAATTTGCAAAGCAAGTTTATACAAACCTTATTTCCACCTTATTTTCTTAACTAAACAACCTTAGTAGCATGAAAATAATAAAAAACCAACCTTATTACCTTATTGTTCCTTTTTTTAATAAGGTAATAAGGTTGGCCGTAGGAAACCATTTTTGCTACTAAGGTTGTTTTGTTCGAAAATAAGGTAAAAATAAGGTTGGTTAAAGCAATCCAATACGTTTTCGCAAATTCCACTGATATATTACTCCCCTTTGGGAATTACTCAAAAAAGTATGCTAAGACCGACGACTGAATTGTTACGAGCAGACGACGAAGTTTTCGGGAACGGTCTATTTGTATTTTATCCACAGATTTACGCAGATTATAACGGCGGGGTTTACTCCGTGTTTGGGGGTTAAGTCGAACAACGCGGGGCAAGCCCATGCCATTAACTTTTGGGTTCGCTCTACCAGACTAAAAGAAAAAGAAAGCCCACCGTTTGTCCCAAATCGGTTGGCATGAGGAGCTGGACGCGTGTCGCACAAAGTATCATTCTAAACAGCAAAAGCAAGAGCCGCCCTGAATAGATGTTTTGCGGTTTCCGGTAATGATAGTCGTGCAATGTGTTTTCCGGTACTTCGCCATCGTATCTTCACCAATTTCAACGCCGATGCTGAAGGTATTGATGTTAATGATGTGATTGCTAAAATTATTCAGATGGTTCCCGAATCGGCACACGGTGACCCTGTTGCCGCCAAAACAAAACCAACCTGCCACGCCAACCGCCAAACCAAGCAACGCAAACACCACACGAACTCCATCCGCCACTCCAAACTCCCAAACGGTATCCCAAATCGTTATGCCGCCACCAAAGAAAAAATAATATCGCAACTTTTTTAGCGTTATTAAATTACTGTTTCACAACATTTCTGATTTTACCTTTATAATGATCATGAGTAAGGAAATTATTATTGCCAATCCAATCTACGATACCGCTTTCAAGCGACTCATGGATGATATGGAAAACGCCCGTTTTTTTATTGAAACGTTAATCGATCAGAAAGTCGAGAGTATTCAACTCAAACCACCGAAATATTCTGTGCCGATAGATCCGGAGATTGATTCACCGTTGTCACAACTGCAATTGTCCGATAATACAAAATTTGTGCCTCTTAATCTTGCCATAACAACAAAATCCGATGCCGGAAGTGTTCAAAAGATGCTTATCGAAATTCGAAAAGGAAAAAATTCACTTGATCTTCAGGGATTTTACGAACATCTCAATGAATATTATAAATGTGTTGATGAAGTCGGAGACTCATGGTATGTTATCACAATTTTTATTCTCGGTTTTGAATTAAAACATATTCTAACTCCAGCGGTTAAAATCGCCCCTAAATACATTGATCTAAGTACAAAACAACCCTTTTTTGTAAAAACCAATATTGCGAAACAATTAACCCATGAATGTATTATCATTCAGATCCCCAGAATTTACGGTTCGTTTAAAACAGAACTGGAAGCTCTTTTAGGTCTTTTTGAACAAAATTATTTTGTGGACAACAACGGTTATTTCAAAAAATACCGCCAACTGTTGGAGAATGAATCTATTGCCCGTATGGCAACCGTGTTATCACAAATTGCGACTTCGGATGAAGACCGCCGGTTGTTGGAAACGGAAGCCCCCCTACACTAAACAACTCTTTTTAATTTTACCATTACACGTGTTATTTTATGATGAATAACGAATTTATTATTGCCAATCCGATCTACGATATCGCTTTCAAGCGTCTTATGGATGATACGGAGAATGCGCGTTTTTTTATTGAAACATTGCTTGATCAGGAAGTCGGCAATGTTGAGTTCAAACCTCAGGAATATCCTGCGCCGGAATACATCGTTTCAAGAATATCGGAGATGTTCCCACACTTGTCCGGTACCACCAAATTCTACAGACTTGACTTTATTGCCGCCATTAAAACCGCCGCCGGTGATTATCAAAAAGTTCTTATCGAAGTCCAAAAAGGAAAAAAATCACTCGATATCATACGATTTCGTAATTATCTTGCGGAACAATATAAACGTACCGATGAAGTCGATATTCCGCCTCATGGTCGCCAAACAGTTCCGTTACATATTATCACGGTTTATATTCTCGGTTTTGAATTGCAACATATTCCCACTCCGGCGGCTAAAATTGCCCGTGAATATGTTGATTTGGTTACAAAAAACAGGATTGTCGGCAAAGAAGAGTTCGTTGAATTGTTGACACACGACAGTATTATCTTACAGACCACAAGAATTCATCAGTCTCATAAAACAGACTTGGAGGCTCTTTTAAGTCTTTTTGAACAAAATTATTTTGTGGACGCTAATGGTCATTTCAAGAAGTATGTCCCGCCGTTTGAAAATGAACATATCTTCCGTATGGCCAAAGCGTTATCACATGTCGCGATTTCCGAAGAAGACCGGCTGATGTTGGAAACGGAAGAGTCTGTACGTCGAATAATCGATGGCGATTTTAATGAGGAAATGCAAGAAGTTCGTTATAAACTAAAAATGCAAACCGAAGAAAAAGAACTGGCTCTTGCAAGAGAAAAACAAGCTCTCGCAGAAAAAGAACAGGCTCTTGCCGAAAAAGAACAATTGGAAAGAGAGCAAGAAGAGCAGGAACGAGTTATTGCGGAACTTCTTGCCCGATTAAATTCTACAAAATAGGAAATCCGAATTATTACCACAACCAACGTCAATGTTCCACTTGAAAATAATAAGAATAAAGATACAATTTGAACAATTGCTGTTTTGTGCGGTATTGTGGAATGATACCGTTGACGTAAATTTTTAACCTTTCACTAATCACCATGCAACCTAGCCCACGAGTATTTTTGTCCGGTTTTGCCGATGAATCGACTGCCAATAAAACAATTGTCGAGCAATTTGCCGTTTTTGCCGCACTGGGACTTCAGTATTACAGTATTCGTTTCGTTAATCTTGGAGACGGGATTAAAAACGTAATGAAATTGACGAAAAGCGACCTCCAACGGATTCGTCAGTTTCAGGATGAATATGGTCTCAATGTCTCATCGCTTGGTTCGCCAATTGGTAAAACCAAACTCGAAGATGTTGACGATGGAACGGGTAATGCTTACGTTCCGATTGCAAAATATCTTGATGAAGTTCGGCTTGCCTGTGATTTGGCGCATGCTTTGGAAACAAAGTTGATTCGCGGTTTTTCCTTTTATCCGCCCAAAGGAACGAATCCCCATGATTATCTTGCCAAGTCGGTTGAATGGCTTGGTAAAATCGCCGAAGTTTGTCATCGGAGTGATTTGACGTTTGGGTTGGAAGTTGAAGCCAATCTGGTTGGTCATGAAGGAATTATTCTGAGTGAAATTTACCGACAAGTTAATCATCCCGCAATGATGTTGATTTTTGACGGCGGCAATATTGTGATGCAAGGTTATTCGGCACAAGATATTTTTGAACAGTATGAGGCAATGAAATCGGGACTTGGCTGGATTCACGTCAAGGATTTTGCCAACCTGCGCCGGAATGAAAAAGGCGGTCATGTCGAAGAAAATAAAATGAAAAATTTCGTACCGCCGGATCAAGGTGAATCGGGATATGAGCGAATTTTTCGGGATTTGGCTTCGATTCTTCCGTCGTTGGAAGAGAAGTTAAAAAGTCGCGGAATTCCCGGAGTTTTTCTGGATTTGGAACCGCATTTGAAAGGCGGCGGTCAATATGGAGGTTATAGCGGTCCCGACGGAATCGGGGTTGCACTTCGGGCGTTGTGCAAAAC
>JAIROD010000393.1 GCA_031257725.1 Planctomycetaceae bacterium
CCGGCTTTTTTACAGTAATCACTTCGTCTTGTACCGGTGATGATTCCCATTTTGACGATTGGAAATTTTTGGATTCAGAGACGGCAGTCCAAAGAATTTTTTTCGGTTCGGGAATTTCCGTTTCAATATAGATTTGATATTCCGAATCTTTTTCAGTTAATGCCCAATCCAATTGAGGTAACTCTCCCGCCGATGCAATATGTTGCGCAAATACTGCCGCCGAATCAATAAGTTTGAGAAAACTTTTTCCCTTGTCCACTTCATGTTCTTCATTGGGAAGAGTCAAAAGATATTTGTATCCCTGAATATCGTCCCAGTAATATTTTGTTGCATCAACAGGCCAATACGGATCATTGGAACCGAAAATCAGTAATTTCGGAACAGTAATACGGGAAAGATAAGTGTAAGGATCAATCATGTTCATCATCTGAATTTTATACGGTGAAGGAATTTCATCTTTTTTGAAAAGTCCCCGATCCGTATAATCATGAATACGCGGACTGAAATCTCCCCATGTTTCAATATGTCCTTCTAATTGTTTTAACAGATTGAGATTATTGTACACAATAGGAATCAGAGCGGCAATTCGTGAATCTTTTGACGCACCCGCCAGCCATGCCGTCCAACCGCGTTTCGACGCTCCGCCAATAATGAAACGATCAATATTGTACTTAAACTCCTGTTTAATAAACTGTTGAGCCGTATCCATCGCACGAAGTACGCTTTTCGTCATCGGTAACAATAAAGCCCATGTCGGGTCTTGAGTTTCTAATGTTTTGAGCAAGGTTTCCCCAATCAGAGCGTCTTCACGAAATCCTTGACCCTTTTCGTTAGGATCAAGCGGTTGATTGGGAACCTGAAACAGAATTACCGTCGGCATTGCGGTTTTTTCGGCAAGCACTTGCGCCATCATCATATTTATCCGGTCTGGTTCTTTATCGGTTGTACCGCCGCCGATATAGAGCAGTGCGTGGTCGGTGAAAACAATTTTTTTCGGAATAACCACAAGCACGTGATGCCGCCACGCAACATCATGCCACGTCTGCGATGTCATCTCAAGCAACACCGTATTATCTGCAATTTTTTTAACAGATTTCCATTGATAGGAATCATCTTTTTGTTGCAGATATTTGTCGAATTCCATCGAAACCGATGGCGAACTTTGCGCCAACACGGCATCGGAAAACAGGAACAAAACACCAAACATCCCGCATAACACGGCAATGAATAAAACTGTTTTGAAATTTAAAAAGTTACGGCATGAATCGTTTCGAACACACA
Source organism: Planctomycetaceae bacterium (assembly GCA_031257725.1). Lineage (GTDB taxonomy): Bacteria > Planctomycetota > Planctomycetia > Pirellulales > Thermoguttaceae > WRKP01. The sequence goes on from JAIROD010000393.1 coordinate 1,282, forward strand.
TAAAATCTCCTTTAAGTAATTGAAACAAAAAATTAACGGCAAAAACAAGTCCTGCCGGAAAAAGTGTCCATGATTTTGGGGCATAAATCAAGAGACATCATCCGGTTTTAAAATATTGAGAATCTCTAAAAAGATCATTTCCTAAAACACAAACTTCTCTTAGTATAGGGGATATTGGGGACAAATGGAACATTAGGGTCAATATTGAAAAAATGAGGAGAGATTCCTCTTTTTGATCGTCATAATATTGGTGATGATTGCTTTTCTAATTGTTTTGGAATTTGTAAGTTTCTACCTACGGTTATCCGCTTTTTGATTATTGACGCAACAGACTCCCCTCACGTTACATGTGAGGAGAATATTGGATATTTTTTTGCTGTCGTGTTTTGTGTTACTACTGAGAACTTCCGCCGATTTTTTCATGTTACAGTTATGCCGTGATGACAATGTTAGAAAATATATTTCATATTACAATGATAATAATGAATATTCCTGTTAAAAAATACTTCTCCATCGTCAATTTTTTCAAATCCCAAGTGGGAATAGAAAGAAACATTTTCCGGCAATTGGGTCGTCAACCCCAATAAATGACCATTTTCTTTCGTATTACGTAACTCATTCAAACAACTTTTAACAGTGAAAGAACCAATTCCGTTACCTTTGTATTCTTTTTTTACAGCAACCATCGATAAGTAATAATATTCTTTTGATTTTACGGCTTTTGTTAAAATCTTTTTATTGTAATTTTCCAAACCGAGCATCCGGTACAAAGCGGAGAACCCAAATCTGTAAATAAACTGAGGTAAACCAGCATGTAGATAATCGCTAAAAGTTCTTTTTGTTCCGCCGGGAGGAATTAACGTCAATGTCCCTACTATTTCACCTGAATTTTTTTCTTTCACAACTTGAGTTACAATTTTCCGCCGATTGAGCAAAAATAAATCTGTTCCGAATATCCAGATTAAACCTTCCCGCAAATTCGTTGGTTTAAATATTGATGAATAGACGGGATTCGTTTCAAATGCATCAGTTAAAAGGTTGACCACTTCATTGATCTCGCACCGTTGCATTTTTTCTATGTAAAAATTGTTCAAGTCGATCATCTTATTTAAATAATTTAACCAAAATTATGTAACGGTCTTTTTTATTTTTACTACATTTATTCTTACCGCAGCGGACATTGAGTTCACAGAGATTTTTGTGAATGTTCATATCGAAATTCAATGTGTTATTTTTGGGGATATTTTCATTTTTTGAACGAGGAACATATTGAAACACTATTCCGTGAACGGGGAGTTCTCCGTGTTCAAAATAAATTTTAATATAACGAATAAATCAAATTGGACATCTCTAATAATTCAAATTTTTATTTTCAAGTTAACGACGGAGTTCACCTCGTGTTGTTCGTTAACGACAGGGGTTACGGATAAGTCGAACAACGCGGGGCAAGCCCGCTCCGTTAATTTTCAGTAAATTCCGAATTATTAGCGGTTAATAAAATAGTCAGTTACAAATAAATGTATTGGAGTTACGGTTTCCCGAATCGGTAACGCTTTCGAAAATTACTTGTGAATTGCTGACGGTTATTATGGATAATCGGTACGTTTCCACACTCGTTTCCAACACAATATGATTCAAAATTGTGTGTAATATTTGGTTTGGTTTTACGTTGCGAAATAACTTTACATCTGCAAGCGTTTTAATTGTGTTTCCGCCGTTACGTCCGCCGTCTTCAAGACGATAAAAATTGAAGTTATTCGGATCAGGCGAGTTGATTCGCCACGCATGAGAATGTCCGCTCACCGAAAAATCAATGTTAAATGTGTTTGCCTTATCTTGGAATTGCCGCTTCAAATCGGCATGAACATCATCGTGTGTGGTGGTAAAGTTAGAATCGTGCATCAGTACGATATTGTTTACAGAAATGTCCGGCACCGGCAAACTCTCAAACCATTCCACCTGCTCAGCAAAATAAGGCACCATATCATAAAAACCGTCGTGTTCCCATTGATCGTTATCTTCACTCTCTGCCGTATCAAATATTGTAAAAAGGTTGTTGCCGCGCCGCACTTGATAATACATATTCGTCAACCCTATTTTACGTCCTAAATCTTCAATTTTTTCGTGACAGCGCACCTCATGATTGCCGCGTACAAAAATAGCCGGAATTTTGCCCTTCGTCAATTTGAACACACCGCAGAGAAAATATTTGACAATCTGCTGTTCATTGACATAAAAATCCGCATAGTCGCCGTTCACAACCACAAGATCGGCGTTTTGTTCTAACGGTTCCAAATGAGTTGTTACAGAATCCAACAATGAAAGTCGATTATGCCAGTCGGATGCGGCGATGATTTTTGGTTCGGCAACATTGGTTGTATTTTTTAACGTATAAGTTTTTGTACTGATAGTTTTGCCCAATTTACCGCCGTAAGCAAGGCGTTCAATAACGTATGTGGCATGAGCGGTGTATTGGTTTCCGTCCAATTCGGAACGCGGAATTTTCACCGCGTGTATTTTACCGATAGATTTGTAACCCGCCTCGTTTGCATAAACGGTTTTTAACTTTCCGTTACAGGTATAGGTTACATAAGCCTGTGCGTTGGTGTTTGTTGCAAATACGACGGAATATTTATCCGCTCCGACATCAAAAACAACAGGTTGGGCGTCGAATCTAAAAGTAAACGGCGGAATTTGTATTATTGCCGTCATACTCAATGCACCCACAAAAAACACCGTCAAAATCACGGCAATTCTATTACGGTTTTTGGCTGAAAGTTTAAGATTTGGAAAGCCGAGCAATAAAAACGGTATGCCGAACAACGCGGCGATAAACGGTAACGCTTCACCGATAATAATACAACTTGTTTCGATAAACGCCTCTATCGAAATAATATAATTTAACACCCAAAAGAAAAGCGATAACATAAAGGATAGGCATGAAATAATAATGAGAATAACGGGGAGACGCTTTTTTGCCAGCACCGCCGCCGCAACGCCGATATTATAAAGCGCATTCATTATCATAACATAAAAAAGTATTTCCGAAAAACCTTTAAATGTTTCGCGGTCGATAAAGACGTAACCGATTCGGAAACTATAGTTGACGATTGCAGCGGAAACAGCGGTCAACGCCGCCAAAACCACAAGAAATTCACCAATCATACGAAACAATTTTATTTTACCGTTCGTTATATTTTTGTTGTTCATAATGAATAAATCTTTGAAAAAAAGAGTGTAATCTGAAAAATTATATTATGTTTCCGAGTATTTACAACAAGGTTTCTCCGAAATTGTCTATTTTATTAACCCCATCGCGACGCAACCGCAACCAAAGGCGGCAACCTTTCGCCGAAATGTTTTCAACCTACAATTTTTACCTACAATTGTTCATCTTATGATTATTGAGGCAAGAGATGCCCCGCATGTTACATCCGATTAAGATTATTGGGTATTTTTTTTGCTGTCATGTTAATATTGAGAACATTTTCGCTGTTTTTCCGTTTTTTATGGGAGCGTTTGTTGTTTTGGGGCGACGATTAGGGGTATCGCGTGTCGTCTTCAGAGCCGCAACCGGAAGGTTGCGAAAAAACATTTGGGGTAACTATTCCGTTGTCGGTCTTGGACTACGAGGTAGGCGACCTTTCGCTAAAAACTGCTCTGAAAACTGCTGCCTGGAACACGCGACAATCTAATCGTCACCTCCCAACAACAAACGCTCCCAATGATGCGAATAATGATGAAAATTACTTTTACACGAATACTTACAAAGTGGATTTCAGAAAGACAACATAAAAGGCAAGCACAATCATTAGGACATAAAGTATCCAACTGACTTGTCGCCGGCGACCGGAGAAAATTTTGATAAGCGGATAAACAAGAAGACCAATAATCAGTCCATCCGCAATACTGTACGAAAACGGAATGCCAATCATCAGAAGAAAAGCGGGAACAGATTCGCTAAAATCGTTCCAATCAATATTCATGGCACTCTGTAACATCAACGCTCCGACAATCACTAACGCAGACGCGGTAATGGGACGATAAGCGGCAATCATTAAAATACACGGCGAACAAAACATGGTGAGAAGAAAACATATTGCAGTAACAAGAGCAGTCAATCCGGTACGTCCGCCGCTTTCTACGCCCGTAACACTTTCAACATACGCTGTTACCGTACTATGACCGCCGACTGCACCAATGACGGTTGCGGTTGCGTCCACTGCAAAAACTTTTTCAATATCGGGAAATTGGTTGTTTTTAATCAAACCGGCGCGTGTGCCGACACCGACAACGGTTCCCAATGTATCAAAAATTGCCATGAAAACCAAGATCAGAAGAGGAGGAAATAATTCGTGCAGATAATGGAATACGCCCAAAATATCTATTTGAGCGACAACCGGTCTTGGATCGGCAGGAAAACCAAACGGATAAACCGGAACAATTTTACCAAAACAAAAAGATAATAACGACGACGCAACAATTCCGTACAAAATTGAACCGCGAACATTAAGAGTATGAAGTGATACGGTAACAATAAGTCCAGTAAGAAAAACAAGCGGAGCCGGTTCCGACAACAAACCAAGAACATAAAAATTATTCTTACAAACAATAACTTCAGCATGTTGCAAACCAATCAGAGCGATAAACAAACCGATTCCGGCTGACATACCGCTGCGTAAACTCGGACTAATTGCTTCGACAAGATATTTACGAAGATTCAGAAATGAAAGTAACGCAAAAAGAATACCGGAAATCAATACAACTCCCAATGCAAGACTCCATGCTTCCGGATGTTTATGTTGTCCGGTAACGGCAATACATGCCGGAAATAACGTTAAGACAACAAAAATATTGGCTCCCATTCCGGGAGCCAAACCAAGCGGATAATTTGCCCAAAGTCCCATCAACACACAACCAATTGCCGAAACAAGACATGTTGTTGTTACCAACGCGGCAGCGTCTGCACCGGTTATTACATTAAACATTGTTCCCGACATAATCTGCGGTTGAACACACACAATGTATGCCATTGACATAAAAGTTACAATTCCTGCAAGACATTCGCGTGAAATAGTACTGCCGCGCTCGTTAATCTTAAAAAAATGAAACATCGCTTTAGTTAATAGTTAATAGTTGCACTTTCTAAAAATTGTCCTAATTTTTATTATCGTACAGATAATTTTAAGTGGTTTCAAGGTTCGTGGACAAGCATAGCATCCCTAATAATTCAATTTTTTATTTTCAACCTATTAATTAATAGTTAATAGTTAACGACGGGGTTTACCCCGTGTTTTAGGGTTAAGTCTAACAACGCGGGGCAAGCCCACGCCGTTAACTTTCGGTAAATTCTGAATGATGAGAGGTTCTCTTCATAAATTGTTAGCAAAAAAATTTATAAACAATCGACAAAATTTATAAAACAATATTTCTCTATTCCCCCCAAAACGTATTCAAAAAACATCAATTATGATTAGGAAAGAGGTATCGTATTTTTTTAACTTTATTTGTTTTTAACATTAACTGAAATGAAACAAAAAGATATCGCCGTCCTGAATGAGATAATCTTTTGGTTCACGCCGAACAAGGTTTTCCGCCTTGACTGCACGTTCACTTCCCAAACGAATTAAATCTTCGGCTTTTGTAACTTCCGCACGTATAAATCCTTTTGCCATGTCTGTATGAATGGCGGCGGCGGCGTCTAATGCGGTGCCGCCCTTCGTAACAAGCCATGTTCGGATTTCCTTCTCACCCGCCGTTAAAAACGTCATCTGACCGGAAGCATCAAGCATCATTTTAATAACAATTTTTCTATCTGTTGACGGAAGTTGCATTTCATTGAGAAAATCCGCCTTTTCTTCCGGCAACATCCGATCCAATTCCGTTTCAAGCCGTACACTAATTGCCGTTACCGGAACATTCGGCTCCGCAAATTTTTCGTACTGTTTCAGATCCGTCTCGTCATCCGCAGTGTTAATAATCATCATTCGCGGTTTACCACTAAGCAATCGAAAACCACGAACAATACGTTGTTGTTCGGGAGTCAGTTGATCTTCTTTGACGGGTTGACCGGATTCGAGACCTTCACGAAGTAATTCCAATGTTGCAAGTTCAAATTCAAATTTTTCATGTTCCGATTTTGGTACCGGACGTTTATTCTGTTCCGTAACTTTTTCAATCCGATTCAAAATAATTTCAAGATCCGCAAGAATCGTATCCTCCCGAAATGCTCCGATTTCCCTAGCAGGATCAGAACCGTCAAAAGTCGGTACAACCCAAACAAGAGCATCCGCTTCACGGAGTAGCGCAAGCCGTGCAGGATTGCCCTGCTGATCACGCGCTAACCCCGGCGTATCAACAATTTCAATACTCGCATACGTAACTTTTTTAGGTTTATAAATTTCAATGAGCGCATCAAACCGCTGTTCGGGGATGGGAGCAGTCGCCGATTGCAATGTATGCGACAACGCCGGATCCGCCGGCATCCCGGTTAACCATTGAAATAATGTACTCTTACCAGAACCTTTGTAACCAACCAGTCCGATTTTCATTGGAATTTATTGAAAATTTGAAAAATTTGTTAATGTGAACTTCTAAAAAATCAAAATTCACCGCATAATATAAAATGCACGAAATTTTTATTTTGATTGTGTAGCAAAATTTGTCGGAATGTTTTGAACGCGAAATTTGGATTCCTCCCAAACTTCTTTTCGTGTATTCTGAGTTTTCATGTTTCAAAAAAAGTCAGATACAAAATTCCAAATTATTTCCTTCAACAATTTTAATTTCCTCTTCCGTTAAACCGTACAATGAATACACGGCTTGATCAATTTGTTGATCGAGACCTTCGATTTGACGTTTTAGGATTGTTTTCATTGGTGTTTTTTGCCCGGTGTGTTCTTTGAGTTTTAGTTGCAGCATTTTATCGACTAGCGAAACAATATTATTATGTGCGGTTTTGTCTGATTTTTTAGAAAGATCAAGAACAGGAATTGGAAGTTTACCGATTCCATTGGCAAAATATTCAAAAATACCGCCGCCAGTTTGCTTGCCGATAGATTTATACCTAAAGGTGAGTAATTTTGAATTTAGCAACGCTAACAAATATTTTAATGACAGATTCGGATTTGTACCAAAAATTACCGTCGTATTTGTTAACCCGATATATTCACTGGTCTCGTCCAATATAAACGCGTTTTCCTTGCCGCGATAAGAACACCAGATTTTGGGCAAATGATAATATTCTTTATGCATTGGGCGTGAATAACGCCACCACGCTCGGTCTTCGTCCTTTACCGTTGCCCGCTCACGCAACATTTTTCTGTTATTTTTCAAATGATCCCTCACCGATTCCGGTAATTCATCAAACGTATCAACATCTTCAAAATAAAGTAAATAATCCGGTCTGTCCTCAAGATAGTAACGGCTAATATTTTCACCGGCTAAACGCTTTTTAATGTATCGTTTCGGAAATTGCGACGGATATTGACCAAATAAAAATACACTATTCGCCGCCGTTTCCATTCCTTTGCCGATCATAAAAATGTCTTGAAGTAAGGGATGTTTTGCGTCTATTTTTTTATTTAATTTTGCAATTTTCGAATCGACTAGTGCGAAAACATTGTCGGGTTTTAAGTCAACTGAAAAATAATTTTTTTTGTTATTGATAAATTCAACTACACTTTCAACTGTTGCATTTTTTTCTTTGAACACTGCCGCTGTAACAGTGTTATTTTTATGTTGGCTGTTGAAAATAAAAATACCTGATGTTATGGAAGCGTCTGTAAAAACTCGATATTGTTCAAAATTTACAATCTTTGAGAAACGTCCGTCTTTCAAAATAACGTTGCGCAACTTTCTCGCCTTGTCCGAAAATAAAAATGCGTTGGAAACAATATAACCAATTTCACCTTTTGATATTTGTAATGCTTTGTTAATAAAATAAAAAAGTATATCACTTTTGTCTTGCCAAATTTTGGAATATTTATTCTGAATGTAACCGGCTTGTTCGTTACCGGATCCAAGACTTTGTATATTATAATATGGCGGATTCCCGATCACGGCATCAAATCCGCCGTTCTTTTGGAACACATCGGAAAATTCTTTTTCCCAATCGAAACAGTTAATCTTCAATTGTTCATCTTCGGACAAATTAAAATTCTGTTGCGAATAAAAATCGGTGCCGATAAGGCTGTTGCCGCATTTAATATTGTTCTCAATATCAGGCAATAATCGCAAGTCCATAACATTAAATAATTGACATTCGGAATCTTTGCCTTCATTTTCCAGCAGTTTCAAATAAAGCGATAACTTGGTAACTTCTACCGCTTGAGAATCAATGTCAACGCCGAAAATATTGTTTTGTAAAATTCGTTGCTTT
>JAIROD010000402.1 GCA_031257725.1 Planctomycetaceae bacterium
CTCCGAAGGAGGGGAATGATTCCCCTCCTTCGGAGGGGCTAGGGGTGGTCATTCGGAGGAAACGACTGAATAGTTAAAAAAAATATTTCACTGATATATTACAAAAATTGAATGATGAGAGATGCCCTTAGCAGCATTACCCTATTGGGGCAACACCAATCTACCCAATTTAACTACTGCCACTATAAGCATTAGGAAATAATTGGAATATTTTGCCTAAATTACTTAATCGGAAAATTCAAAATAACCGATATAAATATAGGAAACCTCTTAATTATTTATTTTTAATCACAGGATTTTTATAAAGAATTATCTGTCCTTTATGTTTCATTTGTCCCTAATGTCCCTACACTAAACACCTTACTAAATACTAAAATACTAACATACTCAATACTAAATCCGAATAGGAACATAAGGGACAATAAGGACTATTGGGGACAAATAATTATTAAGATCAATTTTGTTTAACTATTTTTACTGAATTGCGATGTCTTACGGTTTATATATTTCCTCTGAAGGTGCGATGGCTCAGGAATATCGGATGCAAACGATAGCCAATAATATTGCCAATCTGGAAACACCGGGGTTTAAGCGTGAATTGGCTCTTCAAATGGCACGCCATACGGAATCGGTGGCTATTGGAGAAATTGAATTTGGATCGGGTCTAATTACAGATATTGGCGGCGGTGTTCACACAATAGGTACACATACCGAGTTTAAACAGGGACCGATTGCTCCGACAGAAATTGAATCCGATCTTGCCATTCAGGGTGACGGCTGGTTTCGGGTTCGGGATATGAGTAATGGTGAACTGTTCCTGACGCGTGCCGGAAACTTTCAGGTCGATCCAAACGGTATGTTTGTTACCGAATGGGGACGCAGCCGGTTTCAACTCCTTGATATAGAAGGAGAAGCGGTCATGTTACCCGACCCAAATTCAAAAACATGGCATATCACGGATGATGGCGTGGTACATGAACAAGGAATTGGGCGTGTTCAACAAATTGCGTTGGTTCAACCGCTTAATATGAAAGAAATGGTCAAAACCGGTGAAAATGTTTACCGGCTTGAAGGAGCATACCGTGATTTTGAACTTGCCGAACGCCCGCGAATACGTTCCGGGCATCTTGAAATGTCGGCAACAAACCCGTCAACAGAAATGATCGAAATGATTGTCGCTTCTCGTGCCATCGAAACAAACGTCAAAATGATGCACACCCAAGACGAAGCCACCGCCGGACTCATTAGCCGTGTTTTACGGGTCGCATAATAGACTCGTTCTCTAACCCTACTCGAACATCGAAAATATAGCCAAAACGGTTACACACAATCAAGTCCCGCAGGGACGACACTTGAGCCGCACAGCAGAAAGTCCGAATTTCTTGCACAACCCTGATACTGCAATAGTATTTTTATGTAGTAACTTCATTCTCCGGTACTTTCTGTAACCTCATTTTTGCAAGGTACCCGTAAAACAATAAAAAACTCACAGCAACAATCAACGCGGCGGCTACTGCCTGTACTCCGCAAAACCAGTCATACGCTCCGTGTAGTACCACCGGAACTGCCAAGCCGAGAAAGCACAAAACACTCCACCGCGTTCCAGAAGCTGCTGCTTTAGCAAGGTAATAGGCAAATATCCCTGTCCATAATGCGTGCGCGAAAACAAGCGATACTGACCGAAGTATCACGTTCACCATTGCTGACATTGTTCCAACTAACATGCCCGCAATTAACCCTTCCTCACCGGAACTTTCGGCACCGTGAGCACTCAATACCACTGTTTTCTCCATCGACCCGTAGCTGTATTGAATATTTTCAAATGCGGCAAAACCTAAACCGGAAAAAAGACCGATGAGCAGAATCATTGTTGGCGAAACATTCTTGCGATACACAATGAGATAGCCAACAACCGGCAGTATCTTGCAGATTTCCTCGCAGAGACCGACCTGAAAAATGAAACCGAAAAGTGACATGATTTTATTATTACTACCCGCTAATTCCAGGTAGGATTTCGGCAATACTCCGTAGAGCATTAACAATAGTGGCATACCGATAAATCCGGTAAAAAAGAATGCCACAACCGGCAGTGTGAACTTTTCATTGCTTTTTAGAACGACACCGCGTAGTATGCCCCCCCACAATGCCGCAAAGAAAAACAACATTCCAAGCAGCTGCATTTTGATGTCTTCCAGTGTTCCAATCAGTAACGGTAGTATCCCCAACATCAGTATCATCCAGAACATTCCATCACGGTATAAATCACGCAAATTACTTTCATCAATCGGAATGATTTCCGACTTGAAATTAGTAGAGCGGAATTCATCTAAAATCTGTTTTTTAGCCGCATCAAGAGCATTATTTTTAGGCAACGAAAAAGGATTTTCGGGAAAATTCAACCCTTTGATTTGCTCTGCGGTTCCCTGCTGACCGGTTTCGGTCTCAAGGCGGGTTTGCTGGACAATAACGCCTTTCGCAACCAAATCGAAGAGTTCCTGTTGCGAAATGAGACCTTGTTTCTGCCCGTTGTTGTCATAGTAATACCAGTTTGCCATTGTATTTGATATGAGGTTTGGCGTGAAGCCCATGGCAAACTTTCTGCGCAAAATGAAAGAGTGCCTAAATTTCCGTGCTACTCTTACACCTTACCACAGGACTATACATAACACCGAAAGCGGCACTCCCTTGCGGGAGCGTCCTTCGTAGTGTTGCCGTATAGTTGAAACCTCATGGTTTCGGGTGGTAATTGTAAGAGGCAACTGAACGCAAATTTTCTAAATTTTAATCTACTTCATTCGGATAATTTATCTAGGGCTAAAAAAATTGTTCGGTAACTATTACCAAACTTGTAATAAAATTCTAACACAGGATGTTGCGAAATACAATAGGGGGGAAGAAAATATCCAATGTAACTATTCCGTCACGGTGAATGTTCCTTTTTCTACCAACATTGCGTCCCTACGGGACGCGAATCATGTTGCCGATACCGTTTTCTACCAACATGCCGTCCCTAACGGGACGGAATCATGTTGCGATACTGTTTTCTACCAACATGCCGTCCCTAGCGGGACGGAATCATGTTGCGATACTGTTTTCTACCAACATGTCGTCCCTAACGGAACGGAATTTTTTTATCGTTCTCTTCGATTATTAACGCCCCCCAAAAAAGGTGAAATAATCAGCAAAAAAGTGCGCCAAGACATGACGACGGAATAGATACGGAATCTCTAATAATTCAAAATTTACTGAAAGTTAACGGCGTGGGCTTGCCCCGCGCTGTTAGACTTAATCCCCAAACCCGGGGTAAACCCCGTCGTTAACTCACAACACGGGGTAAACTCCGTCATTAACTCATAACACGGGGTAAACTCCGTCGTTAACTATTAACTAATAAGTTGAAAAAAATTGAATTATTAGAGACACCATTCTATTGTTTATCAATTTCAGAACAGATATTATTGCAACAAATACAATAATTTTTGATCGGTCTTGTTAATCTTTTGGCAATTTGTTATCTTGTTTGGTACGGATATTTTATAAGCATCTATTGATACATCGTTTTTCTTACTCTCCATTGTCCGCTCTCAACTCTCCACCACTTTATGTATCAGATTAAATTTTTGGCGATAACAATATTTTATTGTGTGTTTGTTTTACCGCTTTTTGCGGAATCGGCGATTGAAATCCGAGCCGTTCAGGTTGGAATTGAAGGTTTTTACAAAAATGGTCTTTGGACACCGATTACTGTTGAATGGTCGGGGGTAGGAAATCAACCGGTCAGTATTTCGATTTCCTGCTCCGATTCCGACGGCACGCCAATTATCTACCAAAATGCAATTCCGTTTCACGGAAACCGTACCTTAGTTTATGCCCAATTAGGACGGAAAGAAGGAATGTTGACGGTTAAAATTGAAACGCCAAACGGAATTGCGGCGCAGAAACAGATTCGTCCTTCCGGTAATCCGTTAAGGCAGAAAACAACAAATTCTGCACAAGATCGGTTTTGTGAACCGATTCTGAATGAACGACCCATTTATCTCATTATCGGCAACGAAGACATCGGATTACAAGGAGCGGTTGCCGAGTTGTCGCTTCGGGAAGATCGACGACCAATTCTGGTTAAAGTCAATTCGTTTGCGGAATTGCCGAATCAATGGTTTGGTTTTGAAGCAATCGAAATGATTGTTCTGACCACAACAGAACCTCAACAATTTGAAAATCTAACCGCAGGCAGTCCGCAAATTAAAGCAATTGACGATTGGGTTCGTCTTGGCGGTAAACTTTTTTTCTGCGCCGGTCGTGATTCAGAACCATTGCTCCAAAATTCCGACAGCGTGTTGCGAAATTTTTTGCCCGGTCAATTTTCTGAAATGACGGAACTTCGGCAAGGAACGCCGTTAGAACTTTTTGTCGGCAGTAAACGTTCCATTTTTATGAACGGAACCAACAATGCACCGTTTCTGAAAATGCCGCGTTTTACCGAATCACGCGGCATTACGCTTGTTCGGGACGGCGATTTGCCGTTGGTACTTCGTTGCGCTCACGGTTTTGGAACCATTATTTATTTCGGCGGTGATTTAAGCGGTAAACCGCTTGATAATTGGCGCGACCGTGTAACATTGGTGAGAAATATTTTGCTCTGGAATACGGAAAAACCGCCGCGAACTTCCGGTTCCATTTCAGGGACCATGATCCAACTCGGTTACAACGATATTTCCGGTCAGGTTCGGAGTGCGCTTGACCGGTTTGACAATGTCCATATCATTCCGTTTTCAATTATTCTGATTATTTTAACGGTTTATTGGCTTGTTGTCGGATTATTGGATTGGTTGCTCGTTCATAAAATTTTGAAACGACCGGTTGCGACCTGGATTACGTTTCCGTTTTGGATTGTACTGTTCAGTGCGTTGACGTATTATCTTGCCGCTTCGGGACGACCGGATAAAGCAATTCTCAATAAACTTGATCTTATTGATATTGACGGTGAAAGCGGTGATTTACGATACAGCAGTTGGGGACATCTTTACAGTTCCGCCGACGCAACCTTTTCACTTTCACTCGAAACAAAACCGATTGGTCTGCCGGAGATACCGGAATCGTCCATCCTTTCCCGCCCAACACTGTTTTCGTGGAACGGTTTACCGGGAAGCGGTCTTGGCGGTATGTCGCCTCAAACGGTGAGTCCGACTATTTGGCAAATCAGTGCCGTTCAGGAATTTCGTAATGAATTTCCAGAATATTCGTTGCAGAGTATTACGGATGTTCCGATTCCGGTTCGTTCAACGAAAAGTTTTTTCGGACAAAGTTGGTTTCATTCACGCAATTTACGTAATTCTAATTCGTTTGATTCCACATTTTCTTTGCCGTTTCAATCAACATCTCAATTAACAGATGAAGAAGGAATTCCGGTTGGTTTTCTTGAATGGTCTTCGAGTTTTCCAAAGTTAGATGATAGTATTTTGGTGTATGGGCGTTGGGCGCAGGAAATCGGAGCCATTGAACCGGGTCAAAAAATTCCTGTCGGCAAAACAACCCCGCGTCGGGAACTCCGTGATTTACTACTCGCCAAAGAAAAAATCTCCGACAATACCGCACTTCGCCGTTTGGCAATGTATAATCCGCAGTCGGTTGATTTGGATTACATTATTCAAGTTTTGTCGTTACACGAAATTCTTGGCGGTTACGAATCGACCGGACTCTATAATACTTTCCGAAAATCGTTGGATATGAGCGAATTGCTTTCAACAGATCGGGCGTTATTGATTGGAACATTGAAAGGAACGGCTTGGAATCCGTTGCAAAAAACATTCGGCTCGACTATTACCGGAAATAATATTGAAAATCGCCGTAAAGTTATTTTTCGGCAATCGTTACCGATAACATTGACCGCATTATCACCGCGATTAAAATTGGAACAAAAAACTATCCAAGACAAAGACGACCCATTAGCTCCGCCAATAGATCCGGCAAAAACGAAAGGCGGACATGGCGAATATCAATATCGACAAAAAGATTGATCGATCATTTGAGAATTTGGAGAGTTTAAAATTTGGTTTTTATTTTTATAACTCAAAATAAAGATCAACAAAATATTGACGGACATTCAACAAAAGACTGGTGTTTACAGATCGCCTGCATCAGTTTGTTCGGCGTGACGGCTTTTCCAATTTCTGAAATAATTCAGTAAAAATAGAGAAAATTATTTTTCAAGGATATAATCAATGAGTTCAATTGAAGTGTTGCGAGACAAATGGAACAAAAATAAGAACGATTATAAAATCAAAGAAACCGGCGGCGGAGTTCAAGATTTTATTGCGGATTTTTTTGCCTCTGCCGAGTTGTTCCGTTTGTCAAAAACGGTAACAAAAACATTGCGATTCGGTACGTTTGTTCATGATACCGAGAGCGGAAAAGAAGGACGTCCCGATTTTGTACTGTATCTCGGCAACGATGTAACAATTCCTGTCGAAGCCAAATGTTTTACGCGAATTGAAGAAGGCGTTACGCAATTGCGGAGATACCAACTCGATTACAGTAAACAATACGGTATTCTGACGGACGGTAATGAATGGAGGTTTTACCGCGCAACATCGTACAAAAAA
>JAIROD010000406.1 GCA_031257725.1 Planctomycetaceae bacterium
GTAAGGGAACTGGAAAAACGGAAGGATAACGATTGACTCCGTAGCGGACAAGACCACTTTCGACACCTTAGCGGAAAACATGACCGCTACCTCGCCCCCTAATCAGAAAACGCTCCCAAGGTTGCCTACCATCGAATGACCAATCTACTGAATAATTACAAACAAAATAGACAGTTACGTATTTGAAGCGTGATTGCTCAGCAAAACAGCAATCCAACGGGTTTGCCTATCGTTTTGTAACACGATTTTTAGAACCATCGTTAGCGGTGCTGATAAAAACATTCCGATAGGACCAAGCAACCAGCCCCAAAAAATTAACGAAAGAAGAACAACAAGACCTGAAATACCAAGCCCCGCCTCAAGATAACGCGGTTCCACCCCGTAACCAAACACCGTATTCACCAACACCAGCCAAACCGTAACCACTATAGCCGTTGTCGCCCCATGATCCAGCAATGCAAGCAATACCGGCGGAATCGACGCAATAATTTGTCCAATATTCGGAATATAATTGAGAAAAAACATCAAAATACCCCAAAGTATCGCATATTCCACCCCAAGAAACCAAAGCCCCAACGCCGTAACAAAACCAGTCAACAAATTAATAATCGTTTTAATCTTCATGTAATTCCAGGTGTCAGCAGCAATCTTTTTAAAATATTCATTCGATAAATCACGTCCGTCAAACGCTTCCCGTATTTTCTCCGGCAACCGTGCCGCTTCGATTAGCATGAAAATAACCATCACCACAATCAATGATGAAATCGCCGCCATATTGAGAAGTTCGCGAACACCAAGATGAACATAACCAATAAGCGTATCCAAATGAACAACATTGAGAAGTGAAAAAGGTTCGCGTGACGGGGTGATTTCGGAAGAGATGCTTTCCGACACCGCCGCCGATTCTATTGACGGCAATTCCGTTGATCTTATTGACTCTGTCGGCGGTATCGGTTCTGTCGGCAATAATAGTTCAGCCGGTCTTTCCTGAAACATCGGAATTTTCGGAACCGATTGTTCCATCTGATCAAATTGTCGAATAACGTTATTGATCCAATGGTCGAGTTGCGTCACTCCGGCAACCGCTCGTTCACGGTAAACCGGCAAACGTTCCGAAAAATTAGTCAACGAATAACTCAAAATCCACACAAGACCCAACCCACAAAGAAGAACAAGCAACGATAAAACAAACAACGCCGACCAATCCGAAAAACCTTTGCGTTTCAACCAACGAAGAGGCGGTGTAAGAACCAACGCAAAAAAGACCGCCAAAAGAAAAGGCGACACAAGCGATTGCGCCGCCTTAATTCCGGCAAAAATCACAACTATTGACGCAAAAACTATCAGAAATTTCGTACCAATTCCACCGGATTGTTGTTTGTTCATCTTGATGATTTTGTGCTGCTAAGGTTGGGAACTTCTAATAATTCAGAATTTACCGAAAGTTAACGGCGTGGGCTTGCCCCGCGTTGTTCAACTTAACCCTAAAATACGGGGTAACCCCCGTCGTTAACTATTAATTAATAGCTTGAAAATAAAAAATTGAATTATTAGAGATGCCCCAGTGAAAATGAAATTGGGAACACTCAAACCGAAAATGGGCACGCCCAAACCGAAAATTGGCACGCCCTAAATGAAATCCGGCACGCCCTAAATGAAATCCGGCACGCCCTAAATAAAATCCGGCACGCCCTAAATGAAATCCGGAACGCACTAAATGAAATCAGGCACGCCCAAAATCCCATCCGGCCCGCCCTAAATGAAATCCGGCACGCCCTAAATGACATCCGGCACGCCCTAACACACATCCGGCACGCCCAAAATCAGATCCGGCACGCCCAAAATGAAATTGGGTGTCCACTCGTCGTTAAAAATCAAACGGAAAACATCATTGTCTCTTTTGTTTTAACCTTTTTAACACGAAATACACAAAATACCCGAAATAACAAGAAAAATACAAAAGACCTTTTCGCTAACTCATGCACGCGGGACGCGTGCGCTCCTTTACTAAATAAACCTTTTCGTGTTTTTTCATAATGTTTATGATTAGCGAAAAGGTCTATTGCCCTTTCAGGGCGAAGGATTGATCGGCAACCGTTTTCACCCCTATTGCCATTCCTTTCCCTTTTGCTAGAATTAGCCCGATTGCTATTTTTTATTCCTTTTTCACCACTTCGGAGAACAAACCGTTTTATATAATAATTAAAAATTAAACGATAAAAATTTAGACGAAAAGTCATTAGTCCAGAGCCAAAATCCTTGCAAGATTGTTTTAGGACTAGCATTTTTTCCGCTGATTAACCTTTTCTTGAAAAGCGTTAATCGGCGGGTGTATTGTGCCTTGCTTGACTGTTTCAAACATACTTTGACCTTACGTCCGCTGTAAGCGGGCGTTGGCTCACTTTGTGTGTTTGAACGGTTCTTGCAAGGATACCGGGCTCTGGGCAATGGGAGACCAATGCCCTTTCTTTTTGCGCTGTATGCAGCGGTTCTTGAATGTGTTTGCTCTCGGATTTCTCGTCCGGTTCTCTGTAACGCAACACACATCATGGTCAAAGTATCCAATTCCAATCTGCATACCGCCAAGAACAAAAAGAACGACGAATTCTACACGCAACTGACTGACATAGAAAATGAATTGAAACATTATAAACCGCATTTTGCCGGCAAGACCGTTTTATGTAACTGCGACGATCCGCGTGAAAGTAATTTTGTTAAATATTTTTTCAATCATTTTTATACGCTTCGATTGAAACGTCTGATTGCAACTTGCTACAAAAATTCTTCTGTCGATTTGTTCAGTACGCATACGGACGAACAATCGGTTTGGTTGGATTACACCGGTGAAAATCGAACCGATGACGTAAATCCAGACCGCCGGAAAATGAAACCAAAAAAATTCAAAGGAGACGGCGATTTTCGTAGTCCCGAATGTGTCGAATTGTTAAAGCAAGCAGACGTCGTTTGTACTAATCCGCCGTTTTCGTTATTCAGAGAATATGTCGCAACACTGGTAAAATATGATAAACATTTTTTGATAATAGGACATCAAAACGCTATTACCTACAAAGAAATCTTTAAATTGATAAAAGAAAATAAAATTTGGTTAGGATACGGATTTAGGGGAGGGGCAGCGCATTTCATAAATATACATTACGAGGATTATGCAATTGCAAGCGATCACAAAGAAGGTATGATAAGGGTTTCTGGAGTTCATTGGTTTACAAATCTTGAAATATCGAAACGTCACGAAAAATTAGAATTGTACAAAAAATACAATTCAGCAGAGTATCCAAAGTATGACAATTATGACGCGATAGAAGTATCAAAAACGGCGAATATACCGCTTGATTATGACGGCGTTATGGGAGTGCCGATAACGTTTCTCGATAAGTATAACCCAGAACAATTTGCAATCATTAAGTTTAGGAAAGGCGATGATGAAAAAGATTTGTCGATAAATGGTAAGTGTCCGTATTTTCGTATTTTGATACGTACTCGGCGTTAATTGGTGTGATGTTCATCAGCACAGGGGTTGCCAAGAGCATCAATATAAGCGATACTGGGTTAAGTATTATAAACAGGTTTTATTGACAGGAGAAAAAAATGAGTTCAACCACTTTTAATGTTACTGTTCCGCTTGACGGAACACTTGTGTTGCCGCCGGAATTTGCCGGTCAAGAAGTCCGCGTTGTCGTCAAAACAATTCCCCCAAATAAAGTATCAGAACAAACTGATAGAGCAAAACGGTTTGCCGGTTCATTAAAATTAACTGAACAGCAATATAAAGATTTTTCAGAATCCATCGAACAAAGCCGAAACGAATAGAAAACAATTTAGAACAATGAAAATTACATTACAAGAAATAACGGTTGCCGAACTTGTCAAAGATTATGCGGATAATCAAGAACAAGGTGTTGTCGGTTACGGCGGGAAACTTGATATTCGTCCGCCGTTTCAA
>JAIROD010000434.1 GCA_031257725.1 Planctomycetaceae bacterium
GGAAAACCACAAAACTGGTCAAAATATTTACTCGGCAGCAACATCGATTGGGGACAGGATTTTTACGAACTAAAAAAATATTGCGAAAAACATTCGGAAATGAAACCGTTATTTATTACCGTTGAATCAACAATTTCTTTGGATAAACTTGGAATCGAACACGACGGCAATGTACCGGAAACACCGGAAAATGGTTGGATACTCATCAGTGTTAATCTACTCAATGACAAAACCGAAAAATATAAATGGTTGCAAAAATATGAACCAATCAGCATGATTGGATATTCCATCTGGATTTACCATATCCAAGACCATCGTCAAGATTGAAAAAAGTAGTTTACGTTAAGGCTTATAAACTGCTATTTCCGACATTTTCTATTTGTGTTACTCACAACTCCTGTAAGCACCGATAAATTTCGATTGTTCAAAGGCGGAAAATATATTTCGTCGCAAGAATGGGCGCAAAAACTCGTAACAACTATCGAGGGGCAATACTCAACTTTTACAATTGGGCGGTTGATCATAAATTGCTTGCCGTGAATCCGTTCGTCAAAGTTCCCAAAGCACGCGAAGCATCTGATCGGCGGCATGAACGCAGAGCGTGTAACATTCCCAATGATTTGGAAGATCACGAAAGTTACATCGCTTCATGGATTCAGTGCATGAAAAACGATGTTAGGGAATCTCTCATAATTCGGAATTATGAGAGATTCCCCCCCCCCCCTTAATTTTTATGAACGCCTGCCGGACGAACACCGGGACCATTTTGGTTTCCATTACCGAGATCGGCAATAATTGTATCAGCGGCAATTTGGAGACGTTTGAGAATTTCCGGATGTTCCGCAGAAACATCGGTTGTTTCGCCAACATCATTCTGTAAATCATACAACGCAAGCGGAGTTTGTTTTTGTACGTATTTTCCCGGTGTTCCGTCTTGACCTGGTTTTTGCCCTTCCATTGTGCGATATTGATGAGGCAACACCAATTTCCAACGTGTATCACGAACAGCAAGCAACTTTTTATTATAATAAATTGGAAACGCTTTGTGTGGTGATACGGCGTTGGGTTCTCCGAAAAGCAGTGGTCGAATATCCTTGCCGTCGATTTTTCGTTCCGTTAATGAAGCACCGATAAGTGCGGCGGAAGTCGGCAGTAAATCAATGGTGGAAACCAGTTGATCACATTGAGTTCCAGCCGGAATTTTTCCCGGAAACCAGGCAATGGTTGGTTCACGGACACCGCCTTCAAAACCGGTTCCTTTACCCTCCCGTAACTCGCCTGCCGTTCCGGCGTGATTACCGTACGAAAGCCATGGTCCATTGTCTGCCGTAAAAATAACCAACGTCTTTTTGTCCAGATTTAATTTTCGCAACGTATCGAGAATCTGTCCGACAGACCAATCGACTTCCATCACCACATCGCCAAAAATTCCGAAACCGCTTTTTTCCGCAAACTTATCACTGACAAAAAGCGGAACATGAACCATTGAATGAGGAAGATACAAAAAAAATGGTTTATCGGCGTTTTTTTCGATGAATTGGACAGTGCGTTCAGTATATTGAGTTGTCAGAGTTTTTTGAATTTCTCCTGTTACGATTTCTTTTTGTACGGTTGTTCCTTCAATGAGATGAAGATCGGGAAAACCGCGTTTCCGTTTATCAGCGTTGGGAGGGAGATGAGCGTAATCGGGATGCAGAGGCCACATATCATTCGAATAAGGTAAACCGAAATAATCGTCAAAACCTTGATTGGTCGGCAAAAACTCAGGATGATGCCCAAGATGCCATTTTCCATAACAAGCGGTTGTGTAACCTTTTTTCTTGAAAATTTCGGCCATTGTTTCTTCGTTTGGATGAAGACCGGTTGGCGCGTTCGGTCCCAACGCTCCGCTAATACCAACACGCCGGTGATAACAACCGGTCATCAAGGCTGACCGTGATGCGGAACAAACCGGCGATGAAACAATAAAATTTGTAAACAATCGTCCTTCAGTTGCCATACGGTCAAGATTTGGTGTTGGAATTTTTGATCCAAAAGGACCAATATCGCCGTAACCCATATCGTCAATAAAAATAATCACGACATTCGGCAATTCCGAAGCAAAAATAAACGAAGTACAGAAACAAACAAAAAATATTGTAACGACTCGAAATAAATACTGCATGAAAAAAACTACTGTTATTGGTTAAAGTAAATAGTTATTAAAATAGACATTTTCTATGACCTAAAATACGAAACATACGCAATTTAGGCAATCACAAAATAAAGCGTTTTGGCTCTATTTTCGGTGTCCGAATGGGGTTAGAAAAAAGGTCTAATACCGTGTACTCGCCGACTTACCGCTGTTTACCGTTGAAATCGAATAACCCAAACAACCATTGCAGGTGGGTAAACCCTTCGGCGAAAAGCCGCCTACCATCAAATGATTTAATATAAACGGTTATCATTTTAGTTGGTTGCCGTACTGAGGTCAAGAGAAATGATTCCCATTTTTTTGTTGACGTTAATTGAAAATGGAGTTAACTCTGCTTGAGTAAATCTAATATCGACAAGCCGATATTCTTTAATTTCTTCCTCTCTTTTATTGAAAAGTTTCGTTAATTCACTTTCCGAAGTCGGCATCACCTCTGGAAGCGGAGGAACAACCGTTTCCAACTTATCAACCGTTACTTTAAAATCGCCGGACGGCGCACCTCTAAAATATCCATGCGTAAATATTTCCGCTTGTCCATTTTCATCAGTACGTCCATTGATTGTCCATAGAAAATTTTCTGACGTTGAATGTAATGCAACAACAGCATCAGCCAACGGTTGATCATTCTGAGTAATCCGGATCAAACAACGATACAATGTCGGCATTCCTTCCGGCGGTACACGTTTATTACCGCAACCGGATAAAAATGGAGCAGAAAAAGATAAAAACAATAATATCATCATTGATATTTTGTGTAAATAAAATAGTTTCATAGGTTCTCCATAATTTGGTTTCTAAAGGATATTACAAAAATTGTTAAAAAGAGTTTGATTCACTGCCGTTAATTGTTGACAACGCTCCCCAAACACCATAAGGACTTACTCCCGAATTTGTAACTGATAGAGATAAGTCACCGCAATGAATACCTTCCGAAATAAAACGAACACTGCCGTCAAGCAATGCGGCGTTGACTCCGCCGGTATGATAACTTGTTGCGGAAAAAGCTCCCCAGCCTCGATGAACAGTAGGTTGGTTACGATTTGTACAGGAAGGCGAATTCGGCGGTAAAGCGGTATTAAATCCCGTTCTTGCCGGAACTCCATCGGCAAAAGTATGTCCTCGATAAACATTTCCGGGTGTTGCAGCAACAACTGTAGCAGAAAGTCGGGAACGGTCATTGGCATCCAAAGCGGAATCACGGCAAAAGGCGGAACCTTTTGAATACGGCGAGGTGTTCGCAGTTCCGCCTGTTGGTGTTAAATTAACATAAACCACGTAGGTTTTAGGATTTTGTGAACCGGTATCTTCGGAAGTAAGAGTTTCACTTAGTCCCAATGTGTTACTCAAACCATCCGTAACCGCACTAAAAGATTTCCAAACATTCACAATCGTTGTCAAACCATCTACATTGCCATAACAGGAAAAGGGGGATCGATTTGTACCAAATTGTTGAGAGGGAGGAGCAGTTGGTTTATGATTTTGTGACATATAGTCCCCCAAACAGGCAACAATATTGTTTCTTGCTTGACGACTAGGATTCAAATTTCCATCACTAATACTTATCGGTGCTTTTCCCGATTCTCTACTATTCGGGTCGGAAGGACAAATAAGTGTGGAAATCTGTCCTTGATGAAAAGCATGGTCTGCTGTTGTACCAATGTTTGTAGAATTACTTACAACAGAGTTATGACGTGCTTGACCTTCGTAAAATGGAAGTAAGTGAAAGAAAATACTATAATGATGAACGACTGCCCCATTTCCAAAAATAATTTGACCATTGAAAGCCGGCATTGAGTCGTTGATGTCATGATAGTTGTGTAATGCCAACGCTATTTGCTTATGGTTATTGGTACATTGTGAACGCCGTGCGGCTTCTCTCGCAGCTTGAACCGCCGGTAACAGTAACGCAATTAACACGCCGATAATCGCAATCACCACCAGAAGTTCGACAAGGGTAAAACCAAAAATAGTGTAATATATCAGTGGAATATTTTTTTAACTATTCAGTGGATTGTTGGTCTAGTAACGTCTGCCATCGGGTCAACGCCGCTAGGCGTTTACTGTGAATAACCGCCGGTTTCAACCGGTGGAAAAGCACCCCCACGAAACTCAACCCCTTTAGGGGTTGTACTAAAAAATATCGATCAAATTTAATGCCGCTTTTGGACAACCCCTAAAGGGGTTGAAGTGGTTGTGTGTCCGTTACCGCCGGTTCAGTATCTAC
>JAIROD010000521.1 GCA_031257725.1 Planctomycetaceae bacterium
TAGGAAAGGAACGCACGCGTCCCGCGTGCATCCCCAGAGTTAGTGGGAAATTAGAACTTTTCGATAACTCATGCACGCGGGACGCGTGCGATCCTTCGGTTAGCGAAAAGGTCTAATACGGTTAATTAAACGTTTGAAAAGACATCGGAAGGAGTTGTTGACTTTTTTGTACTATGACAACGTGCCGTCAGATAACAACCATGCGGAACGAATGATTCGCGACGGTGTCGTCAAACGAAAAAACAGTAACGGCAACAGAAGTAAAAACGGAGCGGAAACGCAAGCAATCTTAATGACGATCTTCCAAACACTAAAACTACGAAAATTAAACCAAACAACTAGCATCATAAACGCAATAAAAGAATACCGCAACACAAAAAAATTACCAAAATTGCCAAAATTATAAAATATTCCACTGATATATTACCAAACATGAGCCGCGTTTCCGGTACAATTCTTGAAACGCCGAAGTCATCGTCCTTTCAAACCGCCAAAAGGAATGAGTGGGTATGAACTGGTGTACAAAAAGCTAGGAGTGATACAACTCCAAAAAGTGTACAAAAAAGTCCTGCCAAAGAAAAGAGAATGAGTTCATGTGAATGCTTCAAGCGAGTACATTGATGTCCGCCGGATGGGGGAAATCTGCAAGTCCGGTGGGAAGAGGGGCGGGATAGAAATACACGCCTACTCGACTGTCTTTCGTGTTAAAAAGTCACCCCGCGTTTGCCCCGCGATGATTCCCGCAACATAACCTTATTTCCAACCTGATTTTCTAACAAAAACAACCTTAATAGCATCAAGACAATGTAACAAATAACCTTATTACCTTATTGTTTTTTTTTATAATATATCAGTGAAATTTTTGTAATTGTTCACGGGTAACGATTCATTTGCCTGTGATAAAGTTTGCGTATTTTTTAGGGGTTTTCGTTATTATTTCGCCCCAACGGGGCAACCGGCAATAGCGTAGGGCAACGCCCTACGTAACGAATTCCAACATAAAAAAAGCACTGAAATGGCGCAAGCCTAACGAGAGGGAAACATCAAAAATCATCATTTTGTAGATCAATTTGTATAACAAAACGAATTGAGAAAATGAGGCTATCGCCCTTTCAGGGCTTTCGTTTTCGATGAATCAGAACGTAGGGCGATGCCCTACGCTAATGCGGATTGTTCTTTCAGGGCGATAAAAAAATTCCATTGATATATTACGCAAAATGTTATTTTTTGTCAATGTTGTGAACGGATACGGTTTTTCCATTGTTGCCATTGCGG
This sequence comes from Planctomycetaceae bacterium, assembly GCA_031257725.1. Classification (GTDB taxonomy): domain Bacteria; phylum Planctomycetota; class Planctomycetia; order Pirellulales; family Thermoguttaceae; genus WRKP01. The sequence continues at coordinate 1,276 of JAIROD010000521.1, forward strand.
ATTTTTGGGATCGAGTTTGATGATCCGGTCAAGAATCGCCAACGCCTGAGAGGTTGCGTTGCGCTGGAGATAGGAAACAGTTAATGCATAGAGAAATGAAATGTTTTGCGGCTCGGATCGGATAACGTCAGATAACTCTTTTTCCGCTTCGTTATGCCGTTTTAATTGAAGCAATAATAAACCAAGATTGTACCGAACCCGATTTCGGGTTGCGGTTTGTCCTGTTGCAGTTTCAAGATTTTTCGATGCCTGACGGAGCATCGTAACCGCGTCCTCTGAACGTTGAAGTTCCGCCAATAATAAGCCAAGTGAATAAGCCGTATTACCGTTGTTCGGCTCAATCCGTAACGCTTCCCGAAACTCTTTTTCCGCCGCGCCATCATCTCCGCGCTCATGATACAACATCGCCAGATTGATTCGTGACGGTAAAAAATCACCGTCAAGTTCAAGCGATTGCCGATAATATTTCAAAGAAGTGTCGGTCAAACGTTCTATTAACGGTAACGCCGTTTTTTTTGCTTCATCAATTGCCGAATCCGATGAATGTTGCGGAATCGACGCTTCCAACCAACGGTTCACCTCGTCAATCTTCGACGCTGAAAGATCATGTTCCAAAACGGCAAGATTCAAATACGCCGCCGCCTGATCATTATCAACTTTTTGCGCCGTAACATATTCCAGTTTTGCTTTTTCGAACGATTTTTTAATATTCTCTCCCGCCGACATTGCCGTCAACTCGGTAACATTTCTTGCCAACACTCTTGCTGTTTCTGTACGAACCGCCAAAACCGGATCATTGAGTAAAGGTGTTAGATGTTTCAATTTTATAGGTTCCGGTTGCGCCGCTAAGGCTCCCACCGACGCAAAACGAACCCATGAATCCGTATCCGTTAAGCCGTCCACGCATACCCCAAAAATTTCTTCAGCCGCCTGATCTGTTGGAATACGGCTTAACAGTGTAATCGCACCGGCACGAATTACCGGACGAAATTCTTTGTTGCCTTTGTCGCGAACGACTTTTAATAATTTTTGTACCGCAATCGGATCGTCCCGTCTTCCGGCGGAAATGGCCAACGCATAATGATCTTCGGTGGGCCAAAGATCGCTGTAACCAACAGAGGCTTTACGTTTTTCAGCATACCAACGGTCAATGTGATCTCTTGCCCATTCCAACGTTTCACCCTTACTACGATCACGATGGCAAATAGAACAGGCGTTCGGAACTCCGGCGGTAATCGTCAACGCCGGACTGGGTTTGCGAATACTGTGATCGCGGCGCGGATCAACCACCATATAAGTCGATTGCGGAAAATGACACTCAACACATTGCGTTCCCGGTTTGGCGGCATTCGGATGAAAATGATGTTTTACCGTATCGTAAATTGACGGCGAATGACATTGCGTACAAAGCCGGTTGCCCTGAAATTTCAATTCCAACGAATGCGGCTCATGGCAATTCGTACACCCAACTCCTTTATCGTGCATTTTCGACTGCAAAAACGAACCATATTCAAACGATTCTTCAAGTAATTGTCCGTCGGGATAATAGACGGATGCGTCGATAGATTCAGGAATAAACCAGTCGGCAGCCGGAATTTCCGGCGGTTTGGGACCTTCACGAAGCAAACGGCGGCGCGCATGGCAAAACACGCAACTCTGAACAACCTCCGCTCCAACCGCATTGGTCAACGAAAAAACCTCCTTCGGAATTTCCTGTTTCCAGTCGGCAATCAATTGATATTTTTCCGCTGTTTCAACATGTTTTCCACAATAACCGTGACAAGATTGACAACCGACATGAATTTCAGTAAATGTGGTACGGTATTCTTTTGTTTTCGGTTCAAAATTTTTGTGCAGATTTGTGGTATGACAATCGGCGCACATCCGGTTCCAGTTTTGCAAGGGTGTTGTCCAGTGTAACGGGTCGCCTTGAAGAATCTGCTCTTTGGGATAAAGATGAAACCAGCGTTTTTCAATCGAATCCCACGCAACCGGCAACGCCTGAAGTCGTCCGCCTTCGGTTTCCGCCAAATATTGTTGTAATGGACGATTGCCAAGCGTGAAACGGATTTCAAATAAACCAATATCCGTTTCAATCATAAACTTGTTTTCGTTACGGAACATTCGAAATCGAGTTCCGAATTTTGTCGTAACAGAACCCTCTTCAACCAGCCCGCCAAGAATACGGATAATTTTATCCTGCGCAACCGAAATATCGCCGGGGCGGTGAAAACGTAACGCTTTTTGAAATGCCGATTCGCCGTCAAATTCTTTGCGTTGTGTTGCGGACATGTTTTGGCGTAACCGTTCAACCACTCCGGGTTTAGCGTCGAAAGTTGCCGTTACCAAGTCGCTAAAAACCGCTCCCGGCAATGCTTTCATTTTCCGACCGGAAATATTATAACGCCGCTTTGGAGAATTACTCTTTGTTTCGGAAAAATATTCTTTTCGCGGATCGAAAACAGGACTTGTTGTTTCGAGAACATCCAGCAATTTTTTGATTTCATCAGGACTCAAAAGCAGAATGTCGTCAAAACCAAGATGAAGAAATGAAACGTTATTGAAATTACCGAGAACGGATTGTTCAGAAGCGTGATCCATCGACTTGGCGTGGTCGCTTTTTTTCCACTGCGAACAAATTTCGGCATGACATTTCACACAGGATTCAGGATTGGCATAACGTGAATCCGGTTGTTGTGCAGGAAACCGCATCAACGTTTCATCGGCAACCGAAATTCTCAATACAAAAAACAAACCAATTATCAGTGAAAAACGAAACAAGAATTTTTTCGGATTAATATTCACGAATCGAAAATAGTTAAAAGTTATTATTTGAGGGGCATGCGGTTTGGGGTGCGAGCGGATTATAAACTTTGGTGATAAAAAATTCCGCTTGCGCCATAAATCATAAACCATAAACCACCAATCCAAACCATACGTCAATTATATCGGAAAATTTCTAAAAATAAACGTATCTGTTCCGTAGTGTATTATCAAGAAATACTAGACCTTTTCGCTAACCCTAAACATGATGAAACAAGACGAACAGGTTTATTTAGGAAAGGAACGCACGCGTCCCGCGTGCATCCCCAGAGTTAGGGTGAGCGTTTTCCGTTTGTGGGTGACGGTTAATGAGGACGGTTGTTCTTTCGCCCTGAAAG
>JAIROD010000526.1 GCA_031257725.1 Planctomycetaceae bacterium
GCACAAATTAACGTGAACGTCAACACGGAACCGAGAGATAATCGAAGTGTTTTGGCGACGCGGTCGAAATGTCTTGCTCCGATATTGTAACCGACAATCGGCTGCATTCCCTGATTCAAACCGAGAATTGGTAAAAACACTGCCATTGAAACGACAAACACAATCCCAAACGCTCCAACCGCCAAATCACCGCCATCCTTAATATGGAGGTTTGCGCCATAGAGATCGCCGTAAAAGAAAATTTGGCGCATTTGAATTGCCTGAAGAACACAGGCGATAGACTGCATGACCAACGGCGGCATTCCCAAAAGAAAAACCTGACGTGCCAGTTCGGAATCCCACCGAATATTCTTTAATCGCCAACGAAGCAGGGTATTACCGGAGATGTAATGCCAGAACACCCAGCTGGTGGAGCAAATTTGTGCGAGAATGGTTGCAAACGCTGCACCCCAGATACCGGTATGAAAAACAAAAAGGAATAGCCAATCGAAAAAAATGTTCAGAAACGCCATAATCAGCGTCGTCATCATTGCGGTGCGTGGTTTGCCTTCACTCCGTAAAAATCCGTTCACGCCGTAAGACATTTCGTGAAAGAATGCGCCGCAAACCATGACGGACAGATATTCTTTGGCGTAGGGCATGACCCGTTCACTGGTTCCGAACAGCCGCAGCAACGGTTCCAGAAACAACAACCCTAACACCATAAACCCGATAGCCATAAGACCAAAAAGAAACAACGCTTGTCCGACAATTCGTTCTGCTTCTTCGTTTTTTTTCTCACCGAGCCGAATGGAAATCAGCGTATTGGAGCCGATTCCGATAGTCATTCCAACCGCGAGCATGATGGTCATGATGGGCAGAGTGACCGTTACGGCGGCGATACCGACTTCGCCGATAGTTTGACCAACGAAGATGCGGTTAATGATACTGTGAGAGGCGTTAATGACGGTTGCGGCGATAGCCGGTATTGAAAACTCCCAAAGCAGACAACCAACAGGACGTTCTTCGAGTTGGCGTGTTTGTTCGGCATGGTCCATGTGAAATGAAATTCAGAAAGTGAAAAACGGGAAAAAACAATCGGAAATCTCTAAGTAATTCAATTTTTTATTTTCAACCTATTAATTAGTTAACGACGGGGTTTACCCCGTGTTTTAGTTAACGACGGGGGGTACCCCGTGTTTTAGGGTTAAGCCGAACAACGCGGGGCAAGCCCGCACCGGTAACTTTCGGTAAATTCTGAATGATGAGAGATTCCCAGTTCATCTTTATTTGGGGCAAATGATATTTTTAGAGGTTTCTAACCGCCCTATTCTTACATATTTCACAAATTTCACAAGTTCTACCGGAAACGTTTGTTGTTGGTAGGACATTAATGTCAATGGCGGCAGTCTTCAGAGCTGCAACCGGAAGGTTGCGAAAAAACATTTAGGAATCTTTCATCATTAGGAATTTACCGCAAGTTAACGGCGTGGGCTTGCCCCGCGTTGTTAGACTTAACCCTAAAACACGGGGTAAAACACGTCGTTAACTATTAATTAATAGGCAGAAAATAAAAAATTGAATTATGTGAGAGATGCCCATAGACAGTTACAGTTGTTTTGTGAGAAGTTTTCGGAATGCTGTTTCTCCGGAAAGGAATCGGACGTTGATCAGCACGGCTTGGATTGGAATGGAACCGGACGCAATACGTTCGATTTTGACAAAATCTTTCATCGTGCAGAGAATTGAGTCAACATTTTCACGTTTGGCGATTTTTTCCAATTCGTCAAGGTCTTCTGTTTTGAATTGATGATGATCGGGAAACGGAACCAATTCAATTATATGCGCTCCGCAATTTTCCAACGTTTGGTGAAAAGCATTCGGGTTGCCGATACCGCAGAACGCCAATATCCGCTTATCACGAATTGCGGAAATATCCGTTTCTATGGTTGTTTTGGTTTCTGTATTTGTTTGTGTTTTCATTTGTGTTTTCATTTCAGTTTTTGTTTGTGTTTCCATTTCTGTTTTCATTTCCCTTTCCCTTTTCGGAATGGAAACGAGCGATTGTGGTTCGTGAACGATTTCACCCCAAAGGATGTTGGGCGATAACGCCATCACCCGATCACGGATTTTCCGGCGTTGCGGTTCATCAACCCAATCAGCGCGGGAAAGGAAAACCACATCAGCCCGGCGCAATGCGGTTATTGATTCACGAAGCATTCCGCGCGGAAAAATATGTTCATAACCAAACGGTTCTAACGCATCAAGCAAAACAATATCGAGATTCCGGTGAATCCGTCGATGTTGAAACGCATCGTCAAGAATGAGTAGTTCGATGTTTTGGGAATTAAGAAAATCCTGTGCTGCGGCAACACGATTACGATTAAGACGATGCGGGATTGACGGCAGGCGAAAAGCAAGTTCAAGAAATTCATCGTTCACTCCGTTTGACGATTGACCATAGCCCCGACTAATCATACCGGGTTGGATTCCCTGATCGAGAAAAAAGCGTCCAATCCAGGCAACCAACGGTGATTTACCGGTTCCGCCAAGTGTCAGGTTGCCGACGGAAATGATTGGTATTGGTAATCGGTGAGTTGGAAAAACTCCGGAATCGTAAAGAAAATTCCTCAATCTTGTTAGGGAAAAATACGGAAATTCCAGCAGATTCAGCAATCCGCGCACTGTTGCCGCCCCCAAGCCGCGCCGATGACCGCTAACCAATTCTCTAAACGTGTTCGCATCGAGCAATGTTGACATAGAGTTCGGTGTGTTAAAAAATAAACCTCAATCTCTGAAAAATTCCACTGATATATTACGAACGATGATTTGTTAATAAGTCTATAAGGTTTGGTTAAAACGACTAATAGACCTTTTCGCTAACCGCAGGATCGCACGCGTCCTGCGTGCATGAGTTAGCGCAAATGTCTCATTTCACCCTAACTCTGGGGATGCACGCGGGACGCGTGCGATCCTTTCCTAAATAAACGTAATTGTCTATTTTGTTTTAACCTTTTTTTAACACGAAATACACGAAATACACGAAAAATACAAAAAAGATTTCTGGTATTTGTTCCGTGTAGTTTTCAATGTAACCGTCTATTTTATTGTCGCAATTAAATTGCCGTAAATGATACTATTGGCGTAAAATCGGTAATATTCCGCCCTGAAAGGGCAACATAGGCTAGCCCGCCGCAACGCGGCGGGTA
>JAIROD010000538.1 GCA_031257725.1 Planctomycetaceae bacterium
CGCCCTGAAAGGGCAATACATACCAGCCCGCCGCATCGCGGCGGGTTCGATTGTCCAAGAAATCAACGCCCTGTAAGGGCAATAGATTCATTGAGAGTTGAGAGCGGAGAGCGGAGAGTTGAAAGTTGAGAGTATGGCAAGCGGAAAGATGGACGTGTGGGTTGTAGAACCGCTTGCGACACTCTCCGCTATCAACTCTCCACTCTCAACTAATCTACTGCCCTTTCAGGGCGTTGAGCGTGTTGACTGTTACCCGCCGCGTTGCGGCGGGCTGGCTTGTGTTGCCCTTTCAGGGCGAAAGAATGATTGTTACCATTGACCTCACCCACAAATGGAAAACGCTCCCAGTCGGCGAATAGATCATTTTTTTCGTTGTCGTCACGACGAGATTTTTGATACAAATTGGACTCTTCGTACAGAAGAGTTTTGTAAAAAAGGCGTATTTCTATTACTATAAATACAAGGAGACCATTGTATGTCAAACGAACAAAATCAGCACGTTTCTATGCAAGAAAAGCAATCGTTAACACGAAGATTATTTCTTAAATGGGGAACCATAGGCGGTTTGACAGCTCTACCTCTTGGAGTGATTGCCTATCGGAAATTAAAAGCAAATGGTTATGAATATCTCCTCAAAGGTCCTTTTCAATTGGAAAAGGACAGTTACTATTATTTTCAAAAAGAAGATTGGATAGGTGATTCAAATAATAAAGGTTATATTCCTTGTAATAATGCGTGTTTATGCATGGATAATTCAGATGAACCTATTCCACAAGTTACTCTTTGGGTAACATTTGAAGTAAAAAAGGATGTTCCCGATACTTTTGGTGCGAACGTAACAATTTCAGCTGTGATAAAAAACAAGAGTGTTATTTCAGAATTGACACAATGGGATGCACCTCACAAAAAATGGGTATTGAATCCAGAAAAAATGTATAATTCCCATTCTCCTGACAATAGTATGGTTCATCCCCTTCCTTTTGTCTCGACTTATTTCAAATTTCCATTAAAATTACTACAGGAGATTGATCTTATTCGTTTCTATATTGAAGAATATAGTATCACTTGATTTTATATTCCCAATAAGAAGTTTTGAAAAACGTCAAACTTTCCGGTATGCCCCAAATAAATTGTTGCGCCAAGATGCCCGATTTCCGTGCGGTTCGGACTGGTACTCCATGAAAGATAACCAAGCAATAAAACCTGAACAATAAGCAATAACACCATGATTGATAACGTAATACAGTGCAGTGATTGATTATTTTGTTCATTATCAATTGAAGTCATAAATTTTTTTGCCTTTACTGATTCACGTGATATTGTAACGTCAGAAACGATCACTATAATGAGAATAAAAACAAATCCGTCAACAGAACAATATTCGTTTTCTTCGCAACAACAAGGTGTAAAAAGGAACAATTATTTTGAAGGGAATATAATATCTACTTAACATTGGGAAATGTAATGGAGTTTGGGGTTTTAAGTTGCCCGAATGAAGAACAAAACCGGTATCGGTAACAATCGATGGAATATCAAATCAAAATTAATGGAATTTTTATGTCATCTTAGATTCAAAGAACAAAAAGATTGATTTTTTCATTTTTTTTTTATTCACGCTATCGGAAACCGATGATAAAAGGACATGTAATACGTAAAACTTATTTTTGGAAAAAGCAGATTATAATAAATAACACACAATAGATAATATCAACTTGTTTTTATTATCGTACATAAGATATTGGACATTTTGTAAATGCTCCCATAAAATCTGTATGAAACATCAAAATCAATATTCAAAGAGGGAGGTATTCAATGCGATTGACTCTAATATGTATCGTTTTTTCCATGTGTTTTTTTATCGTTAACCTTGCCGCTACTGAAGATCAAGGACAGATGTTAGATGACAAGGAACTCGAAAATACATTGAGGGAACTTGGTGCGAAATGGGATGCTCAGAGAACCGGTATTTTTACCGTGCAGATTAAATTTCGGCGAAGTTGTATTATTGGCGATAATATCAAAAAACTTTCCTCTCACAATATAGAAACAATCATGCTTGATGCAAGTCGCAAGCCTTCTGCGGAAGTTCTGGATTTTTTGATAACTCAGATTGTTGATCAAGAGATTGTTGAGAAAAAAAAGAATGAGGAAGGGATAATTTATTATCCAATTATGCATCAACAATTGTTTCTGGAACAAGGACGTAAAAGAGAAGATAATGTTGATCTATGTTCTTCCATCATAGAATATAACGATATTTCCATCAAAAAAGATGATGCAAATCACTTGATCTATGTTGAATTGCCTTCGGATTTTCCAATTTATTTTACTGGTCTATCTAATTTCCGAATAATCCCTAAAATGCCCAAAGTTATTACGTCGGACATGTTGTTTTTCAATGGAGATTCGATAGTTGAAATTACCTCAAACCAATATAAAGCGCAAATCGACAAAGCAACAGGTTTGCTTCTACAAAGTAGTTTGGGAGTTTTTTTATCTGGATCCAATACAGAGATTAGTGAGCAACGTTTTCAACTAAACTTGTGTCTTGTAGGAAAAAATGATTGGTTTCCTACGACTTCAGTTTTATGTAAATATCAGAAAGGAGTCCTCGAATCCATTGATATCTATGATATTGAAAGCATTGAGATCAATGGGACTATTCCGGATAAAATATTTAAAATGAGCGCGGATGAAAGCCACATCATCATTGATCGACGCGACAAAACAAATGAAGCAGTAAGAAAAGTTAACGAAAAGATAGACGATGTGATACATTTTTTAGACTATCCCTTAGACTATTCCAGTGTGCCGGTCAGAAATACACGACATTTGTCATTTATCATTGTAGTCAATGCCCTTGGTGTTCTAATTATATACCTGTTATGGTATTTTAATCATAAAAGGTCACCTTGAGTGTTATTTATATGTTTCAAAATTTAGTTTAACTTTATGTGAACTTCTAAAAAAAACATTCTTGTTTTTTGTTAAAACGATGTTATAGTATTTTTGTTATTTATTTTCAAAATTTATTTTCAAAATTGATTTTACAAATTATTATGACAAAACCGAAATAATCAGAAATTACTCCTCCTGACGATTCGGAAAACCTGCCGGAATCAGTAGAAATGCGGGAAGTGCCGGAAGATCGTTTTTGCCGTAAAATGACAGAAAACGAAATAATCGCCGCCGATATTTTACGTTATTATGTGGATTCCAGAATTACGAAAAATATTGATGTCAGCAATCTCGAACCGGCAAGAGGGAATCTCTAATAATTCAGAATTTATCGAAAGTTAACGGTGTGGGCTTGCCCCGCGTTGTTAGGCTTAACCAAAAAACACGGGGTAAACCCCGTCGTTAACTATTAACTAGTTCCCGTTGATTTTACTTTTAAGAGTCAAATCATCTCTTTTGTTTTGGTTTAAAAATATTTTCAAATTCCATAACTTCTTATTATTAAATAAGTTAGTGCAATTAAATCTGTAACATCTCTTCAAAAACGTAAAATCAACAGGAACTACGTATTGCAGCATTGGTTTGTGGCAATTTGATTTTTTCACTATTTGTTTCGATTTTACTACCAAGCATCATATCAGCGGCATCATTACTACTGAGACTATCAAGGTCGAATACCATTTTTGTTCCGATAATATCCGCTTCATCGGCTGTGGCTGCATCAATGGTAACATTTCGATTATTTAATGTTGCGACCGCAGCGGCAGGACTTGAAGCCAATGCCCGTAATAAAGCCAATGCCGACCACCAACGAACACGTTGATGATGTAATTTAAGTTTGGCTTCAATATGAAATTTTTCGGAAAGTTCCGTATGCAAAAATGGAAAAATAAATAGACAGTTACGCTATTTATCTATTTGAACATTGATTTAATGTTGCTTCGGTTTTTGTGTATCAAATTCCATTTGACGCGGCAGTTCAAACACCTCTCCATTTTTATTGCAGAAATAGAGAGTCGATTCTGATTTCTTTCTTCCATGACCGGAAGCCCAGAGAGCGTAAAAATCAGGATGAGCGTTAATTGGTCGGCGCGGATAACAATGATTCAATTCACTACCGGTTGTCAATTGCTTTTCCTTATTCCATGTTGATCCGAAATCTTTACTCATCCACACGGCAATTTCACCACCGGTATTATAGGCTTGCGGTCCCGTTTCTGTTGTTCCGATTATTCGCCAAACGTTATTTTCCTCAACATAAATCGAACCGAAATCATAATTGTTATCGGAATCGGTAACTGGATTGATTTTCCAATCCTTTCCAGTCCAGTAGGCGGTGTGCCAACGTCGCGGGTCATTTCTCGGTCCCGATTCGTAACCTTTACTCGTCAAATACAAAATAACCGGTTTGTCATCGTCATCAAAATTAACGTCCATAATATAAACGTTTTGTTTTTCGCTATAATAATCATGAACCCGTGTATTGTTTTCGACTTCTTTAAGCGGAACAGTAACCGATTCACCCTGAACGTTTTTCCATGTTTTGCCGGAATCGTTGGTTTCCATATAATATAAATTGGAACGATAATTTAATCCAATTCGCCCTGATTGTTTATCGTTTGGATGAAAGTTGAACGAACTACCGATTTTTCCGTTTTTTGAAACGCCGGTACTTTGATAATGTCCGTGCAAAATTCCCGCAAAGGGTCGCCATTCGCTCCACTCAATACCGTTGGAACTCGACATCGAACAGAGTGTTCGCGAGGAAATTGCCGACGGATCATTCAGTATTCGCTTGTCGTAAGTCGTGAACATCGCGGCAAAACCTTGACCGGAAAGATAATAAATTTGCAGATACGAAAAATTATTAAGCGGAACCGTTTGACCGTCTAAAATTTTCGTTGCTGAAATTCGTTCAAATTCTTTAATATCGTACGGTTTTTTACTTTTATGAATAAACGACGGTCTGCCGGTTCCGTGCGATGTTGAAAAAATCCAAAGATAACCCTGATCATCAATACTCATTACAGGATTGTCATGAGCGTCGTCTGTTCTTTTATCAAGAAGAATCGTTGGACGCGGAACGGTTCCCGTTTTGTGATCGAAATAGGAAACTTCGTGAAGTAACGTTTTTTCGGTTCCTTTTTCCGTTCCGCCGTAACAGAAAAATGTTTTACCGGCTTCCGGTGCATAAACGGCGAAAGGATAATGGTTTGCGGGATAAGTTCCGAGACCGCCGCTATATTTGAACACATATTCATCTCTGGACGGTTGATTGTGATACCAGATACCGCGATAACCGTCATCTTTTACGTTCAATAATTCGACTGTTTGTGTCCGTGCGGATTGTTCGGTGCCGGAGGGGTTGAATAAAACTGCTTTTGGTGATCCTTTGACAATGTTCAACCATTCTGTTTCGGTTTTTCCGTCAGCATTCCATTCGGCGATCAGACCGTCGGAAACATTTTCACCATTGACAACTTTTTCAACTTCTTCCGCTGTCAACGGACGATTCCAAAAACGTACATTATCGAGTGAACCGTTTAATCCGCGTCCCGATTCCGGTGCAATACCAAGAAACAACGGCGAATGAAACGCATCACGTTTACACAATGCTTTTTTCGTTCCTTTTTTTACGCCATTGAGATAAATGGTAATTGTTTCACCGTCGTAAGTTCCAAGATAATGCGTCCATTCATCCGGTTTCGGCAATGGAGCTGTCGCAAAATCGTAGGCATTACCGGGACTGCTATTCGCTTGAGGATTGTGTTCAACCAACATCCGCACATTTCCCTGATAGAGATAAAGTGTGAAATCATTACCCGGTTTTCCGAGCGAGGCAATGATTTGCGAACCACTGTTTTTCGCAACACGAACCCATGCGGCAACAGAAAATGTTTTCGCAGACAATTGGAAATCGGAAACGGTATAACCGCTTTGTCCGTTAAACGGAACGCCGTTACCGCTTGGCGAAGTTGCCGAAAGCGGCGAAACGAACATGAAAAAAATCGAAACTAAAATCAAGTAACGCATGGTTTCTCCTTTGTAAGTGAGATGGTGAATGCAACAACGTGTCGATAACAATGGGAATGCTAAAAACAATATTTTGGTCGATTTTAGTCGATATCCCAAACAGGTTTTTAGAAGTTCATTCCCGTCATTCTAAAAATTTCGCAACATAGCGAAACGAATTATACACGAAAAACTAGGGCGGTGAAACCGTTTCACCGCCGTTACCGGAACCCAACGCCAGCATAACATCGGAATTTAATGTTTCAGAGACAAACCGAACGGAACCATCGCCAAGTAAAAATTGACAACCGCCATTATGATTACTTCCCCAAACACCGATATTGGAATAATCCTTGTACAAATTATAAACTGTTGCGCTTGTGTCATTTACATGTTTTGGTCCTCCATTGATCTGAAGTGATTGACTTGTATCGTAATAAGGACTGCTTGTTTTTTTCAAATAAGCACTGACACTTTTCGCCGACATCATGGAATAGGTTGCGCTTGTACCGCTTCCTCGCATGAAAGAGCCGCGATACCATGCACGATAATGTCCGCAACCTTCCCACGCCATTTCACTAAAAGCAAACGTATTGGAGGTTCCATCGGTGATGTTGCTAAATGTTGTTTCGGAACCGGGATAAAAGAATCCGTTTTTAGCAACCAAACTATCACCTACTGTTGCCGGAGTTGCATATAACGGTTCATAAACTGTACCATCTAGCCGCTCACCGATTGAACCGGCGATTCCATAATAATGTATGGTAAAAGCGGTGGTTCCTTCTGTACGCGGAGTTCCGGCATTACCGCCAATACTTAACCGGCTTTTATTCATTGGAGTTGAAGGACAAAGATACCATGACGGCATGACAGTCTTACTGAGATAAAATGCATCCGACAAACTGGTAGTACCATCCAATGCACTAAATACATTGGTTGTCTGATAGTTGCCCATCGTGAATTGACTGAAAAGTTGAGCCTGTTCGATAAACGGTAATAATCGAACAGTAATACCCAAGTAATATCCGCCAAACGGTGCGGTTGCAGTCGGCGTGGTATTGTTGGACGGAATGGTTCCTTCCATTGGAAACGCTTGATTGGTATCATGGTAATTGTGCAACGCAATTCCAATTTGTTTGAAGTTATTGGAACATTGCATCCGTCTTGCCGCCTCACGCGCCGCCTGAACAGCAGGAAGTAACAAAGCAATAAGAACGCCAATAATGGCGATCACAACGAGAAGCTCCACTAATGTAAAAGCACGTTTTCTTAGATTGATTGACATGGAAATCTCCTTTGAATGGAATGTGAATGGAAATAGGGAAAAATTGAATTTGACAACAATTCCGTTTCTTTGACAGAAATGCTGTAACAACGTTGAAAATACAGAAACTATGGAAGCGTTACGGATTCTTTTCCGTTGCGAGAACCGATTGCCCCCCAAACACCATACGGTGAATGTTTTCCGGGGTTTTCATTAAGGGCTGCCGCCATGTTATCGCCGGCATCAATTGTTTGGGAGATAAATTTACCGGAACCATCAGCCATTGCTGCATTTACGCCGCCGCTGTGACGGCTGCTCGGTGTCATAATAGAAGCCGCGTTAGTACCGCTACCAGTTCCGGGCGTACCGGAAAAATTGGAACATGATGGAGAATTGGGCGGAAGAACCGCACTGAAACCAGTTGCAAAAGGATAGCCATCGACATAACTTCGTCCGGAATCAGGCCAAACAGTTGCCCATGTATATTCATTCGTAGAAAAATCAGCAAGATCAAGACATGCTTTAGCACCGCCAGCCTTAACATTGCCGTTTCCTGTATCAGTAAAAACAGTCGTTCCTACATTAACAGCGGTTCCGTGTTTAATTTCCTTTCCTGTTTTGGCAAAACAACGTTCACTAATAATCAGAGTATTACTTGTTCCATCAGTGATACAACCAATATCGTTAAAAATATTAGCCCCAAAGACTCCGCGTGCTGCTTGCCAACCGGCATTAACAGCGCGATCACCGTCACAGAAACGATAATTTGTCCGTCCCGATTCATCAGCGGACTTAGTATTGCCGGTATCCGACGGACATAGCAACATTTTAATCTGCTGCGCACACGGATGTTCGGAAGGTAAACCGGAATCTTTTTGCGGTTCAATAGCGGTTCCTCCGTTTGCTGTCGCAATATCTTCTCCAGTAAAACGTTGATACAACGCTTGTTGTTCGTAAAACGGCATCAGTGCGATAAACGTACTGAAACGATCACGACCGCCACTAAGTGAGTAGGGTCCATAAGGTCCCGAACGTCCGGCAGGAAGCGATTTATGGGCATCGTGGTAATTGTGCAGTGCCAGAGCAATTTGTTTGATTTGGTTGAGACACATCGAACGTCGCGCTGCCTCACGTGCCGCTTGAACCGCTGGTAACAGAAGTGCGATTAACACGCCGATAATCGCAATCACCACAAGAAGTTCGACAAGAGTAAAGCCGAACCGTGAAGAGCGGGCAAAAGAGAAGAATTTTGCGGAAGAACAGTTGAAAAACCAACTTTTTCCACACTCCATTCTTAACTTTCCTCTACATACTGCGGCGCCCCCCCCGGGGGGGGGGGGCCTAGATATAGAGAAAAGGAAAGAACGGAGAGCGGAAAGTGTTGGTTTTCCCAACATTTTTCCGCAAAATTCTCAACTCTTTTACGCTCTGCACCGTTCGGCTTTACATTAGTCGAACTTCTTGTGGTGATTGCGATTATCGGTGTTTTAATCGCTCTTCTGTTGCCTGCCGTTCAAGCCGCCCGCGAAGCGGCACGGCGGATGCAATGCAATAACCACGTAAAACAGTGGGTGTTGGCTTTGCACAACCATCACGATACACACAACTATCTGCCAGCTGGCACTGACCGTTTTATATCGGGAGGAAGAGTAAGCGGTTGGGGCGGCACCGTCAGAGACCGTTGGTCAACTACATGGTTTCTATTTCCGTTCATTGAACAACAAGCCCGCTACGATCAAGGTTGCGCCGCTCTCCTTGCCGCAGGAAATTCAGGAACTTTGTCCGATGGTACGGTTGTCGCTGCGTTGCATCCGTTCGTCGCCCACAGTTTCATTTCCGGGACGATTAATTCGCTTGCGTGTCCGTCAAGCGAGAACACAAACGCCCCAAAGGACAATCAAACTCGTAACAGTTATCGGACATGCTGGGGCGATTGGGTTGTCCAAAACACAGGCGGTAACGACATCACCGCATCGGGAATCACCTCAAAATTTTCGCGTGTACGCGGAGTTTTCTGGTATGGATTACGGCGTAACTTTGCTGATATTTCCGATGGAACAAGCAATACGATTGCTGTGAGTGAAGGTAACGTTGGGGCGGCTGCGAATTTTGATTTGGCGTTGAAAGCCAATACGATTTTTGTTCCCGACTTAAATGCGAACGCTGCGGCTGATCCGAATTGTACCTTCGTCAAGGTTGCCGAGCCGGGAAACCGAACTACGTATCGCAGTGATATTTTAACGGCTCAAGGAACGGTTGCTAAAGGATTCCGCGTTGCCGATGGAACATTTACGTGGAGCGGTTTTAATACCGTTATACCGCCGAATGGTCCTTCATGTCAGCCGAGTTTGGGCAGCGAAGTTCAATGGGGATACATCACGGCAACAAGTAATCACCCCGGCGGAGTGAAAGGGGTGGACTGTAAAAACTGGAGAGGTGAATAAGGTTGAGCAAGCGTAGAAATTTAATTTTTTTTGGAGGATTTTATGTCGAAGAAACGCGTCCGTTATTCACCTTCTTTTAAGGCGAAAGTGGCTCTTACGGCGTTCAAGCAGGAGTTGACGCTTTCGCAACTTTCATCCCATTTCCAAGTTCACCCCCAAGTGATCACGAAATGGAAATCCCATCTTGTTACTCATAGAGAGCAGTTATTTCAAGATGGTCGTCAAAAGAAGCCTGTTGTTGAAACCGATATTGAAGGACTTTATTCCAAGATAGGTCGTCTCGAAATGGAGAACGATTTTTTGAAAAAAAAATCTGCGGAGTTCTTGTGATATTAAGTCACTTATTGTTACGGTCAATTCACCGTTTAGTATTTCACATCAATGTCGTTTATTTGACGTTTCACCATCGTCCTTTTACTATCATCCTGTTCCTGTTTCAGCAATGGAGCTTGACTTGATGAGCCGTCTTGATCGTTTTCATTTTGAACATCCGTCGTTTGGGAGTCGTCGTCTTGGCGTGCAATTCGGTATCAGTCGCAGCAAGGCGAAACGGTTGATGCAATTGTTACACCTTGAAGCAACTTATCCGAAACATAAAACCAGTATTCCGAATAATGAACACCAGAAGTTTCCTTATTTACTCCGTGATATTTCTCCGTCTCATTCCAATCACATTTGGTCAACAGATATAACCTATC